>JACPJO010000001.1 GCA_016187485.1 Candidatus Uhrbacteria bacterium
GGGCACCATGAGCCGTCTGGAAGCCGAAGCCTCGCTCCCCACGACCATAGACGTAGACTATCTGGTGAAAGTCCCCGATGACGGAGACCCCACCACAGACTTCGACACCACCGTCTACTACATCGGTCTGGATGCCAAACGTCATCCCTTCCCCGGTTCCCAGGTCTACTTCTCCTGGTATGAGAACTTCGACCAAGTCCGTACCATTGATACCTCCACCCTCACAGCCATCCCGCTTGGCACCCCCGTCCTTGTTCGTCCAGGCACGGTCATGGTGAAGATCCAGTCTGATGCCCGCACCTTCGCGGTGGAACCCGGCAACTACACCATCCGCCATGTGGCAGATGAAGCAACCGCGGTCGCCCTCTACGGGGCCAACTGGAACAAGAGGATCATCGACATCGAGCCCACCTACTGGAGTCGCTTCACGATGGGCTCCACCCTCTCGGGGAACCTCCACCCCGCAGGATCCGTTCTCCGTGAATCTGCCTCTGGCACCACCTACTACTTCGACGGAACAAACAAACGCGCTTTCTCTGGCTCCTCTGCCATGAGCGCCAACATGTTCCAAGAGAAGTATGTGATCGTGGCCCCAACCGGCAACGCATGGATCTCAAAACCCGCAGGCGCAGCTATTGTCGGGTTTGAGGATGCATTGTTCTCGCTGCAGCGGTAGTACGTAGAAGGAAAAAGTGAATAAAACAAAGCGGTGTCTGGCCCAAACATGGTGCCCGACACCGTTTTTGAAAGATCTCACTTAGTGATCTCTTAGTGACAAAAAATGAGAGAAAGCGAGGATCTTTGCTATTTTTAGTAAAAAAACAGCCAATTTCTAAACTCGTCTCACTTAGTGATCTCTTAGTGACTTGTCTTGCCCAACTAGTCTTTTCGTGCTACTCTTCCTCTCCTTATGGCAGAGCAATGGAAAATGGTTGAAGCGCTTACGGCCGGGCACCCGGATAAAATTTGTGATCAGATAGCCGATGGGCTTTTGGACGAATTTTTGCGCCGCGATCCGGCGACGCGCGCCACGATCGAGGTGTTCGCGAGTCACGGTATGCTTGCTGTGGGTGGCTCGGCGGTGAGTCGAGCGGATTTTGACACCTCGATTGTTGCCAAAAATATTCACAAAGAAATCACTGGCCATGATGATGTAGAAGTATTCGTGAATATGGGACTTGAAGCACCTACAAGCGCCGCTCTCATGTCGTCTGGCTCCACAGTGGTGAATGGGTATGCCACGCGCGAAACACGCGAGTTTCTGCCGCGCCCCTATGTACTGGCACAGGCTCTTGCAAAACGACTGGACGATGTACGCAAAACGGATCCTGCGTATTTCTGGTTGCGCCCTCACGGCAAAGTCCAGGTGCTTTGTCAGGGAAAGCGGCTCGTCTCTGTTACCCTCCTTCTTGAGCATTCAGACGAGACGTCTGGTACGCATGTGCGGGAAGCCGTTCGACGGGATGTGCTGGAGCCGGTTATCGGGGATCTTTCCGGTGTGGCGCTTCACGTGAATCCCTATGGCCGCTATCGCGGTGGGGAGTGTGTGCACGCGAGTGGGGCGACGGGCTCGAAAATTGCCAACGATACGTACGGCGGTCTTATTCCTCATGGCTTAAGTTCCATCTCAGGCAAAGACCCGTTTTCCCCTAATCGCGCCGGCGCCTATGCTGCCAGACAAGCGGCGAAGAGCCTTGTGGAAGGTGGGTTCACTCCAAACACGCTTGTGAGCGTGGGCTATACTCTGGGGCAAGCCGAACCAGTTTTTGTGCAAGCGCTTGGAGCAAACGGACAAGATTTTTCCGATCTCATAAAAAAACATTTTGATTTCCGTCCCGAAGCAATTGTGGAGCACCTCGGGCTTGCGCGACCTATGTACCGTGCACTTTCGTGCTATGGACACTTCGGGCGCTTCGGCTTGCCGTGGGAAGAAGCAGTCCCTCTCGTCACTAAGTGACGAGATTGTTATAATGGGCGCATGCGTGCCATGTCCATCGGCTGGATCGTTTTTCTTGTGGCGCTTGGAAGCGCCTATCTTTTATTTGTGCGCGATCCGGACAAACAAGTGGTTGTAAGTCCAGATGGCTTCTTCCGCTTTTCTGCTATGACGGCGCCTTCAATCCCGCGCATGTCGGTTGATCGCACGGAAGGCGGGCCTTCAACGGCGCGGTTGAGCCCTATCTACTCTGTTACTCCTTCGATCGGGCTTCCGGCCTCTGCGCGCGTTTCTCTCAAATCCGATCTGGCCCCCTCTGGTGTGGTGCTTGCGCGATTTTGGGAGGAGGTGGGCGCGTGGGAGCCTCTTCCTACGCGGCACCTTCTTGACCGCTTTTCTGCCGACTTGCAGGGAGATGAGGCATGGACCGGGTCTTTCGCGCTTATAAAAAGCGTATCGGTGGATTCACCACCGAAGGAACAGCTCATGCTTGAAACACTGCTCGCCGAGGCGCCCGAAAATGCCGTCTCGGGCGAGGTGTTCATGGCTTATAGTCTGGCTCCCGATGATTTTGTGTTAATTCCTTCTTACAAAAAAGTCCTCTCCTGTGAAGAAAATACTGCGGCGCTTCCTGGTCTTGTTCTGCAAACAAATACACTTGTCCAGAATGTCACGATAGGAGAGAGATCATTTTCCGGCGCGTACAGCCTCATTGCTCGGTGGCATGTAGGCGAAGCAGGATGCGCGAGCGGTCTTGTTCTTGCTACCCCATAGGCCGTACAAGCCATGCGGCAAGGAGAGGAGCGATCATTTTTGCTCCGGCTAAAAAGGTGAATACCGTTCCGATCGTGCGCCCGCTCGCGCCCTCTTTTGTATATCGGAGGCACAACAGACTTCCAAGC
This sequence comes from Candidatus Uhrbacteria bacterium, assembly GCA_016187485.1. NCBI lineage: Bacteria > Candidatus Uhriibacteriota > Candidatus Uhrbacteria bacterium. The sequence continues at coordinate 2,839 of JACPJO010000001.1, forward strand.
GGATCAGCCAGCCCGATTCCCACAGCCATCGCGAGTACACCCAAAAAAAGAAAGAAGGTGTGGCCGGAGAACATGACAGCCACGGCGGTAAGGATGAGCGCGGCGGCACCGAGATAAGACGTGTGGGGCGGAATGTTCGTGGAAAACTTTGCCAGAAGTCTTTGTGTCCCCCAGGCGCCCCAAGACAGGAGCGCAAGCGCCAGGGCAACGCCGCGCGGGCCAAGTGCGAGGTAGGACTGGTCGTAGAAGGGCAGGACGAGACGGGAGGTCTGGTAAATAATTCCGAGGCCTCCCATGATGCCCACGACACAAAGAAGGGGAACCCATCGCGTCTTACGGAGTGTGTGGGCGGGCAGCGCGACCGGAGGAGCGTTCACGCGCGGGCTTGCTGCGTATCCTGCTATGCAGACCCCTACCCCTATGAGGGCGACAAGGTGGATATTTGGCACAAGAAAGGGAACGAGAAGGGGTCCCAAAGCACTGCCGGCGGTGACGGCGGCGATAAGAGTGGAAACACGAGGAAGAGAGCCGCGTGTTTCAAAAGATCCCCGTGTGGTGCTGATGAGTGCGGGGAGAATACCTGTGGCGAAGCCCCCAAAGAAACGTGAAAGGAAAAATCCGCCGCCCAAACCCAATAAGAGAGCCAACATGGCAAGCGTTTGTGAAACCCAGGACATGCGTACGATGATGTTTACCCCTCGTGTTTCCACTACTCGCCCAAAAACGGTATATCCTAAAACAGCTCCGAGAGGAAACGCGGACTCAAGAAGGACGATGAAACCTCCCGTCAAGTGATAATCTCGGCTCAACGCGGGGAGAATAGGCAGAACGATGGCAGCAAGGAGGAAGTGCATGAAAAGAGTGGTCGATGGGGTGCGCATAACTCTCTAAGGATCCACGTGTGGCATATTTTGGAAAGAGATTTGTCGGAGAGTGCTGACACGTATCAGTTTCGTGTTGGTTTTATACGGAAAACGTGTCGGAGGCTCTTGACAGGGATTGCGTCTGCAGGATGGCTTTTGTATAATTCGCGCATATTCATAAGGAGGAACTATGCCCGCAAAGAAAAAAGTGAAGAAGCCGCTCATGACCTATCCGGACGTACCGCATATGCATACAGATCCTCTGGCGCCTCTGCTTCCCACGATGCCCGAGCCTCCCAAACCTCTTGAGCCGGGGATTTGTGCCCATTGCCACCTGCTTCCCGCCTCTGCCTACGAATTGGTAGTGGTCTTTCTCTGCCTCGTCTTTTCTCTCTCTGCTGTGCTGCTTACGTCCGTTCAGTTGATTGAAGATCAGCAAGCCGTGATCGCGGCACTCGAAAAAGTAAAAACGACTGTTTATGCGCAACGCTAAGTGGTTTTTTCTCGCTCTCCTTTTTGTTGGCGCCGGTTGTGTTCAAGCGCCAACCCCCACGCCGAACTCTCAAACAGAGTCGGACAACACTCCCGTATCTGAAACTTCTATGACTCCAAAAACCTACAGCGCATTCGGTGGTGTTCTGCCGGCACAAGAGATAACTAATGAGATTGTGCGAATAGAAACGGCGAAGGGGGAGATCGTCTTTGAACTTTTCGCAGACACGGCGCCAAAGACCGTCTCAAACTTCGTGCGGCTGGCGAATGACGGTTTCTACAATGGCCTCACGTTCCATCGCCGTGTGGAGAACTTTGTTATTCAGGGGGGAGACCCCAACGGCAACGGTTCTGGCGGTCCCGGCTATACGTTTGAAGATGAGCTGAACGACACGTATGCTTATACGCGTGGCATTGTCGCCATGGCGAATCGCGGACCGAATACAAACGGATCGCAGTTTTTCATCATGCTGGCCGACAACCCCCTTCCTAAGTCTTATAGCATCTTCGGCCGCGTACTCTCGGGAATGGATGTGGTAGACAAAATACAGGTTGGCGATATCATGAAAAAGGTCACGATCGAAGAACGAACGTAGCTGGATGGCCTATCTTTCAGAGAAACATTTTTATGCCTACGCCGCCTGCCCGTTGTGGGTAGCGCGTGATGTGCGACTTGGGGAGCGGGAACTGGCGCCCTTGCTTCAGACGTTGCATACAGAGGGGCTGCTGCCTGAAGTGAAACGGCGGGTGATGGAGCGCGCGAAGATAGAAGGTGAGGAAGTGGAGGAAGAAGACGTGGATGAAGCGGCAGTGAAGACGGTACGACTCATGGAGCAAGGTGTGGCGGGGATTTTTCGCGGTGCCCTTGTGCATGGGCATTTCGCGGCGCGGCCGGATGTGCTTGTGCGGGTGCAGGGGCGGTCACGGTTTGGGGACTATTATTATGTCGCGGGCGATATACGCCGTGCGCGCAAGCTTGAGCGCAACAGCATGCTCGCTGCCGCGTTTTATGCTGACGTGCTGCTTCTTTTGCAGGGAGCCAAACCCACATCGGGCTACCAAATGACACCAGAAGGGCACGTACGTTCTTTCCCCCTGGCGCCGTTTGAAAAAGAATACCATCTCTCCCTGCACCACATTGAACGTATTTTAGCGGGGGAAGAACCGAGTGAGTTTCTTTCGTCACGTTGTAAGCAATCCCCGTGGTTTCCGGAATGCCGACGTGTGACAGAAGAATGCGACGCTCTTTCGCGCATCAACCGTATATGGCAAGAGGAGTCAGAGGCCATTACGGCGGCGGGGTTTTTGTCGGTGGAGGTATTTGCGAAGACCCCCCATTCTCTCCTTCGTTCGCGGGTAAAGAATGTATCGCCAGAGCGCCTCGGGTTTCTTCATCAACAAGCGCAGGCCCTTGTAAGCGGCAGGCACATACTTTTGGCGACACCAGAGCTTACGCCTGGCGAGCGCGTAATCTATTTTGATATCGAGAGCGATCCGTTGCGCGATGTTGAGTTTTTGTTTGGTGTGCTTGATCCCGACGGTGCGTACCACGGATTTCTGGCGCGCAAGCCTGCGGCAGAAGAAGAGGCGTGGAACGCCTTCGTGGAGTTTACGCGGCAGTATCCCCGTGTGCCGATTTATCACTATGGGTGGTACGAGTCTGACACGGTACGCCGTATGGCGGACACCTACCACCTCTCCGTTGAAGAACGTGACGCGTTGCTCGCTCGCATGCGCGATCTGCTCCCTGTCATTCGTACCTCGGTTATTTTCCCCCTCTCGTTCTACTCTCTCAAAGACATCAGCGCATATCTGGGGTTCCACTACCGTACTCCCGAAGCTGCCGGTACCAACGCTATTCTGTGGTACGAGGACTGGCTTGCTTTTGGAGACGAGAAAAAATTGCACGCCCTTTTGGAGTATAATGAAGATGACGTGCGGGCCACGAAGCTTGTCTATGATTGGCTCGCCGTCCAGAATGTATGAAGATGCTTTTAACTAAAGTGATTCTTCTCGTGGGCCTGCTTGGCGGGGGGTATTGGGCGTACGAAAGTGGTAACGTCTATGAGATTGGCCTCCCTGGAGACGGACAGAAACCGTATGTGGATGTGCCAGTGGAGGCGGAGAAGGTGGAAGAAGTGAATGAAGCGGAGGAACCGAAGGAGGCGGTAAAAGCAGACGAGGAAGAAGATCTGCAGCGTGTCCCCGCACAGGTTAATCTCGCCGTCCCGTTTGCATCCCAGGCTCCTTATGGTGTGTGGGATGAGGTGCACGAAGACACCTGTGAAGAAGCGGCGATCCTTATGGTGGACCGCTACTACAAAGGGGAGCGTGGTACGCTGGATGCGGAGGGTGTCGAGAAAGAACTGCAGGCGCTTGTGGCGTTTGAGAATAAGACGTTTGGGTTTTTTGAGGACACCACGGCGCGCGAGACGGCGGAGCTCGTGAGGCTCTTTTATCAATACCCGAAGGTCGAGTTGATTGTCGAGCCAACAGCAGAGGACATCAAGGCCCACGTGCGTGCCGGGCGACCCGTGGTGCTTCCCACGGCTGGCCGCATTCTTGCCAATCCCTATTTTTCCGGCGCCGGCCCCAAGTACCATATGATTGTGGTGAAAGGGTATACCGAGGACGGATTTATTGTGAACGATCCGGGGACGAAGCGCGGCGCCGATTGGCTTTACGACACCGATCACTTGATGCGCTCGATCCACGATTGGGAGGTGCCAGAAGGAATCGAGAATCACCCGGCGGATATTCCCAAAGAAAAGAAGGTAGCCATTGTCATTTATGATACTGAATGATTACACGCTCGGCGCCGCGCTTGGGCTCTTGGTGGGGTTTGTCCTTGCCGTTCCCGCCATAGTTGTGGAGTGGCGCGAAAAGAAAGAGCAGCACCCGCTTCCTATTCTTGTGGACATCAAACCAAAGTGGGGGCGGTCGCTTACTTATCGTGAGCTTTTCCTTGTGGCACTTCTTCTTCACTTCGTTTTGGCGACGTTATTTGGATTGATCTACGTCATCTTTGTAGAACAAGGGTGGTTGTTTGTGACACACGCTCCCTATACGCTGCTCTCGCTTGTGATTTATGCCGTAGGAGCATGGTTGGTGGTGGGCATTCTCATTTTCCCGGCGGTCGGGTTCGGCCTATTTGGACGCCGTGAGGGGCCGGCTGTATGGGCAGAGATCTTTGTCACGCAGCTTCTGATCGGTCTTGGGATGTGGGGAATTATTCAGTGGCTTACGCCCGCGTATTTTTCATGATATGGGAGAGATGGGTATGGAGTGGAGAAACTCGAAAGGATGGGAACCAGAACCGTCTGTTTCTTCTCTTGAGCGTGGTCGGGCACAGCTGCAAGAATATCGAGAAAAGGTACAGCCGGTCATCACGGAGTTTAAGTACTCGATTTACGAGCTCTCCTCCACACAGACAGACGCCCTCCTCCTTCGTCTAAAGGAGTATCGGGGCCTTATCGTAGCTACACTCCAGGAGAAAGAATCCATCGCTTTTATTGAGGCATTCAATGGGATGAAGGATCTTCTCTATGCTACGGATTACAGCAAACCGGAAGACTCAAAGGAAAGAGACAGATTCAAGGATTTTGCCATAGAAATTCTCTTGGAACTTCGTGAAGAAGTATCCTGTGCTATGCGGGACGGTCGCGTGAATACTCTTTCGGGTTTGGGCGCGTTTAAGATGATCGCGGACATTTCTTCAGATGTAAAACAAAAGGATGTTGCCTGCGGGGTTTTGATAGAATACCTCAAGGAAATAGAAGAGGACCTTCAGAGAAGTCCCATGTTCTCCCTGGAGTTCTTTAGGACGATATTTTCGGAAGGAAATCCGTGGCAGATCAACGCGGCGGCGCAGGTTTTAAAAAAGTTTGCCAAAACTCAAGGCGGGGAAATGTTTGCACAGGCAGTGTCACGATTCTTTGGCGACTCTCCGTTTGGACCAGAACTGTGTGCCTATGGCGAGGAATTTATATCGCCGGTTTTAAGAACATACCAATTGCCAGAGAGCAAGTTTTTGAAAGCCTGGTATGCCAGTACAAAAAGGGAGAGATGGTCAGAAATGATTTTTAGCAACCTTAAAAGGCTGATGGAAATCGAAAAAGAGGAGCCTGGAGCAAGCGCCTTTCTGTATAAAGAGTTTGGGATTATGGACTTTGGGCGTTATCCCAAAGAAACGCTTGTGGCGCAGGTTCGAGAACATGACGATCTCTCTAAGCCATACGGGGTTGTCATCTTCCCGCGTGAAGATTGGAACGGGGCTTTCTATAATAAGGACATCCTCTTTGAATCGCTTACGGAACAACTGAAAGGAGAGCTTCTTTTGCGTGTCTTTGAATGTGAAGGGAGAATAGGCGTCGTAAAAGCGCTTATCAAAGCAGATCGGAAGTATCATCCGTCGGAGGGTGTCGGACACAAAATTGAGCTTGCGATTATTGGTGGGCATGGGACAGAAGACAGCATTCAGTTTGGCTACGGAAAAGGAAGCCATCTCTTTATTGAGGATCTTGCGGGGCATGGAGTGCAAAAAGTACGAGAAAAATTCTTCGCAGATAATCCGACGATCATTCTTTCGTCATGTTCGACAGGAACAGAGGGAGGCATTGGACAGGCGCTTTCACGGATCCTTAAGGCTAAGGTGATTGCACCCAAAGAATCGTCCGCTTTACAATCGCTTCACGCGAGTAAAAAAAGAGGCGAAAGTCGCTTTCGGTTCAATGCGACATTCTCGAGTCGACAAAAAGGGGTGTTTATGAACGGGGAGGAATCAAAAGAATAAAGTGGTATGAAAACGCTTTCAGTTGCGGAGTATCTGGAACTTGTAAATGAGACGCTTTCGCTTATTCCCACAACGGAGTTTTTGGTGGAGGGTGAGGTGGCCGAGTACCGCGTGTCTCAACAGAAGTGGATACATTTTTTACTCAAGGACGAAAAGAAGGAGGCATGCGTGCCGTGCTTTGCGACGACCTATCAGCTGTCGGTGCCGCTCGAGGACGGTATGCGCGTGCAGGTGGCAGGGTATGCCAGAATTTTTGAACGGTTTGGGAAGTTCAGTCTGAACGTCCGCCAGGTGACTCCCGTGGGAGAGGGGGCGCTGCGAAAGGCGTATGAACTTCTGAAAAAGAAACTTGAAGAAGAGGGGCTGTTTGATGTGGGACGCAAGCGGGAGCCCCCGCGCTTTCCTCGTACCGTTGGCTTGCTTACCTCACCGGAAGCGGCGGCGTATACGGACTTTGTGCGTATTGCGAAGAATCGTTGGGCCGGCTCCGTGATTGAACTGTATCCGGTACACGTGCAAGGAGCGCGGGCGGTGGAGAACATTTTGGAGGCGTTTGCGTATTTCCAGACGCTCTCTGTAAAGGAGCGTCCCGACATTCTTGTCTTAACACGCGGCGGCGGATCGTTCGAGGACTTACACGCATTCAATGATGAACGCGTAGCGCGCGCCGTGTTCGGTTCTCCCGTTGCTGTTGTCGTGGGTGTGGGGCACGAACGTGACGAATCTTTATGTGACTTTGTGGCTGACGTGCGCGCTTCAACGCCTTCGAACGCTGCCGAGATGGTCTTTCCCGATCGAAGAGCGGTCGCCGCCGAGATAGAATCGTCTGTGCGTGTATGGGACAGCCGACTTCACCGATGGGTGGAGGAGCGCCATGTTGTATTGGCTCGCGCCGGATCTGCCACCACGGTTTTCTTTGAACAGCTCTCCTCCCGTCTCCTGCATAACACGAAACGTCTTGGGCACGTGTTTTGGCCCGTGATGGCGCGGGCGCGAGAACGAGTGGAACATTTAGAGCGTATCCTTAAGCAAAGCAGCCCAAAACGCATTCTTGCGCGTGGCTACAGCATCGTACGACTTCATGGGGGTGTGCTTAAAGACGCGCGCGCGCTTGTGAAAGGGGAAGCCGTTCAGGTACAATTGGCGCACGGATCGTTCGACGCAGAGGTGACCTCTCTATGACAAAAAAGGCCGCGGATTTTGGAAAGTTATTTGCCGAACTAGAAGACATTACGGCGTGGTTTGAGCGTGCCGATGTGGATGTAGAAGAAGGACTTAAGAAGTTTGAGCGTGGGCTTGTGCTCGCCAAACAGTGCAAAGAGTTTTTGGACGAGGTAGACGTGAAAGTAAAAACTATCAAGAAAAAATATGATGCTGATACTTCGGTGGGTGATTAGTGCGGTTCTTCTTTTGCTTGCGGCATCGTTTGTGCCGGGATTTGAAGTGAACGGATTGTACGCGGCGCTCATTGCGGCGCTTGTGCTTGGCCTCATCAACGCCATCATTCGCCCACTCCTTTTTCTCCTCACGCTTCCCGTGACGATTCTCACGCTGGGTCTATTCACGTTTGTGCTCAATGGCCTCATGGTGCTTCTTATGTCCACGGTGGTGAAGGGCGTAGAATTGGATGGACTCGTACCCGCGATCCTTGTGGGGCTCGTGATGTGGATCGGCGGCTGGGCGGCGAACACGCTTATTCGGGAGGCAAGCGAAAGCTGATTATGTTGCATGTGCTGTCGGTGGGCGGCTCCATGATTGTTCCCAGCGGAGGGATTGACGTGCGTTTTTTAAAATCTTTTTCTGCACTTGTCCGCCGTTCTGTGAAACGGGGCGACCGGTTTGTCATTGTCACGGGCGGGGGTTCAACAGCGCGTCATTATATTGAAGCGGGATCTCGTGTGACGAAAATTTCCCACGAGGATTTAGACTGGCTTGGTATTCACGCGACGCGCCTCAATGCACATTTAGTGCGGACGATTTTGCGGGATGTTGCGTATCCGGTTGTCGTAAAATCTACGACAGAATCTATCCGCGGGTGGAAGAAGCCGGTGTTGGTTGCTGCCGGGGAAAAGCCCGGCCGATCGACGGACGACGTGGCCACGCGTTTAGCGCGCCGGTTTGGTGCGCGCACGGTCGTCAACATCAGCAACGTGGACGTACTCTACGACAAGGATCCGCGGACGCATAAAGACGCGAAGCCGGTAAAAGAGATGTCATGGAAGGAGTACCGCAGGATGGTAGGGAACAAATGGAGTCCGGGTTTAAGCGCTCCCTTTGACCCTGTTGCCTCAAAGTTGGCGCAAACCTCTCACATCCGCGTCGTCCTGGTCGGCGGCCGGGACGTTGCCAATATCGGTAAAGTACTCAAAGGCAAGCCATTTAAGGGGAGCGTGATTCAATAAATGTGACACCGGGCAAAGATTATATTGGCGTTGGTTGCGGACTTCTTGTGGTGAACGATAAACAGGAGGTGTTGCTCATGTTGCGTAACGCAAGTATTCGCAACGATCGTAATTTGTGGAGTCAGCCGGGTGGGGCGGTGGAGTTTGGAGAGACAATAGAACAAGCGATCAAACGTGAAGCGGTGGAGGAAATTGGGGTTGAGGTGGAACTTCTGGAGTTGCTGAATGTAAATGACCACATGATTGATGGAGCGCATTGGATTGCCCCAGCGTATCTGTGCCGGATTATCTCTGGCGAGCTAAAAAACATGGAGCCGGAGAAGTGTGAGGAGATTCGCTGGTTCTCCCTCTCTGCGCTGCCAGAGAATTTGAATGAAAACACGAAGAATTCAACCACGGTTCTTAAGCGAAGGGCGACTTGAAATCTACCCCCTTTTCCTTTAGGATGCTTGCCGGAGGTGCACCGTGCGTCACGTTCTCTCCCACGTGAACAATGATCTTGGTCAAGGGCTCCTGGCGTACATCGATCGCGGAGATGCCCACGTGATCCAGTTTCACACGAAGGAGCAGGGCCTGCGTATTATCGCTGGATTGGACGTGGAGGACTTTGAGGTGAATGAACTGGCGTCGGATATCCACTCGTCCACGCTTCCCCTGGATGCGAGCGAGTGTGACGAACGCATCATTCACTATCACGGCCGGCTTGCAGAGGAGTTGTGCATTCTCTTTGAGGTCATTGATCCGTCTGAGCGTGACCGTCTGACCGTCCCGCTGTACTCGCTCTTCATCCGTGTTTCTTCGTCTGGCCTCTCGCCGCTTGGCATGATTGGGGTCGTGTACGGGGCCTTTGTGTACCTTCTCGTGAGCGCGTCCGGTCGCTCGCTGATCCGGGAGGGGCAGAGGTTCAGTCCGCTGGATCTACGCTTTCATCTGGATGTTCAGCGCACGTGTGAGGCGCTTCCTCGGGGACGTGGCCGGGTGAGGAGGATTGGGGGAGTTGTGGCCTACATGGCGATCGTGGGCATGGTGAGTGCGCGCATGCAGGAAGGGCGCGTGTTTGACAGCAGCAAGGCAGAGAAGATCTCGAGAGACCCCCTTGCCGTAAACTGATCTCGTCCTCCTGCGTCTACCTTCTTTCTTGAGAGCCCCACGGGCTCTTTTCCTTTTTTTGAAAAGCGAAATCCTGCCGAGGGCAGGATGTGAAAGAAGGAACGCCGTTCTCTCGACCAGCCATGGTGGGAGATGTGGGAGAAGAGCGTTGCGTAGTGCCTGGGCACGGCACTCTGCAAGGACGCGCACGACGGAGTCTTTTGGCACTTCCTTCCTATGCAGTTCTAGCCGTGAGGTCTGTTCATACTCGGCCACTGCGGTGTAGACGACGATGAACCACCGGCGTGCTCGCGGCTCAACGGGAGTGGCTGCGATATCGGTCAGGGTCACGATGGTGGCCTCCAGCCGCTCCGTCGAGACGAACTTTGTCTCACCAGCACGGAAGATGACAGGGCGCATCAGGTGCCCGAGCCACAGCTCCGCGTTCCGGTCTTCTCGTGGGCATCCGCCGGCCTCGGGTTGTCCCGGAGCATCCGGGCAGACGTCGCGTTCGTTGGGTACCCCGTCGTTGTCCGTGTCCGCGTTGGGGCTGCGCGTCGTCTCTGGTTTTTCGGCTGGCGATGTTTCAGCAGGCGTCTCACCCTGCTCCTTGGCCGCCGTGAGGAGGGGGACGAGGATGCAGAAGAGGAGGGCGATGTGTGCGGATCGCATGGCTTTCCTTCAAGGTTCTGGGAGATCGGAACGACCTCCTTCCTCCGAGTGGAGGATGGTTAAACATAGCCCGAAAAATCCTCCAGGTCAATAGAGGGAGCCAAACCGAAAAGGTGCCTGGCACCTGTTTACCTCGCGCTAAACTCCGTATAAGTGCCGATCGACACTTATACGGAGTGCCCCTGATTCAATGGAGATAAAGTTTATGGTGTTGGTAGGCCGGTGATCGGGCGGGATTGGAGGATGAAAAACTCGCCGTTGGCCAAGCTCCACTCTACATCCACGGGGAAGCCATAGTGTTTTTCAATGTTACAGACCATGTCGGCGAGAGCGAGGATACGTTCGGGAGAAAGTTTTTGCATTTCTTGTGGAGGGACAATGCTTTCCGTGACGGCGCGAGCGCGTTTGCCCACGACATATTGGTCTGGTGTGACTTCTCCGGACACCAGTGCCTCTCCAAGCCCCTTCGCGGCCTCAATGATCATGGTATCGCGATTGCCGGTAACGGGATGCGCGGAGAAGGCAACACCAGAGACTTCTGCGGGAACCATTGCCTGGACGACAACGGCAACAGGAATACGCGTAGCATGGTCAATTCCTTGTGCCGAGCGGTATGCCGTGGCACGAGCGGACCCGATGGACACCCAGCAGCGCTCCACATTTTCTCTAAGAGTATCTCGCTCTGTGTTGAGGTACGTCTCAAGCTGTCCGGCCCACGCCGCCGTCTTTCCATCTTCTGCCGTCGCGCTTGATCGGACGGCGACGTGTTCAGCTCCGAGTGCATCAAAGTTCTTGAGGATGTCATCCGCGAGTTCGTCTGTCATGACTCCGCACGCCGGAGCAAGAATCACAAAACCCGCCGGTACCGGAAATCCCGCCCGCGTCATTTCTCCAAGCGAGGCCCCCTTTCCCCCCGCCTCCGCCACATCATCCTTTCCGATATCTTTGAGCCATTTTATGAGCTTCATATATTCCCAGGCATTATACATCTTTCGTGACTTAGCCCCGAAGGTTGACCTTTTTTTACAGCTGTGGCACTCTTCTTCCAGATTTGCCGGAGACAACGGGTCGAAGATCCTCCAGAGCTTGAGCGAAGGAGGACATTCGTAAGTCCCGTCGAGGCGACCCCCGAGATTTTTCTTGGGGTCAGTCGTGTCTCTGCGGTCAAGTCCGCAGTTTATTTTTTATCACCCCTCCATAGCTCCAGAGGAGCGAAGGAGGATTAAAGGTCGAAACCTATGCCAAAAACACGTGGACAAAAAGAAGCAACCGTCGCAGAGCTTACAAGTAGACTCACTGGCGCGAAAGCCGTGGTGTTTGCCACCGTAAGCGGCTACACCATGGAGGACGCCAATGCGCTTCGCCAAGCGGGGCGCAAAGACGGTGTGGAGGTTGCTATAACAAAGAAAACCCTTCTCTCTCTGGCGGCCAAACAGGCCGGGCTTGAGCTTTCTCGCGACGTTCTTCCGGGATCGATCCTTGCCGCATGGAGCCAGAGCGATCAGGTCGCCCCCGCGCGCGTCCTTGCCCAATTTGCCAAGAAGCGTGAGTCTATCAAACTTGCGTCTGGCATTGTGGAAGGCAAGTTCGTGGGTGCCGATGTGGTGAAGCGTTATGCCGCGCTACCGTCACGCGAGGAACTCCTGGCGAAGATGGTAGGGTCTATAAACGCGCCCGTAAGCGGCTTCGTCAATGTCTTGGCGGGCAACTTGCGTGGGCTTGTGACGGTTCTCTCTAAGATTCAACCTTCAACCTAACCTATGTCCGATGAAACAAAAGTGATCGAGGTCCCCGAAAAATTTAAGGGCCTTGTGGAGAGCATCGAGAAGATGTCCGTCCTGGACCTCTCGGAGCTCGTGAAAGTGCTTGAAGAAAAGTTTGGTGTCTCTGCCTCTGCTCCGGCCATGATGATGGCCGCGCCAGCCGCCGGAGGTGCTGTTGCTGAGGAAAAGTCCGCCTTTGACGTGGAACTTACCGCGGCAGGTGACCAGAAGATCAACGTAATCAAAGTCGTGCGCGAGGTCACGGGTCTTGGGCTCAAGGAAGCCAAAGACATCGTGGATGGCGCGCCGAAAGTTGTGAAGTCTGGGCTCGCAAAAGCCGATGCGGAAGCGCTCGTGAAATCTCTCACTGACGCAGGAGCCAAAGCCGCGCTGAAATAAGAAACAACAAAACAGGGTTCACGCCCTGTTTTTGTTATTCCGTTGCGAGCGGGAACTCGTGCAGTCCCGTCGAGGTAGCGACCCAAATTTTTCCCTCGCGTTCCCATATCCCCCGCGTCTGTGCAAAGGCGGGGTGTTCCCATTGGGCCGTGAGTGTTCCGGAAGATTTTTCGATCATCACGACACGGGCGTTCGCTGCATCCACAAGATAGACATAGTCCGTCTGCTCGGTTGTCCACAGCACCGCGCCACTTCCCAAAGTGGGGTCCAGGGAAGGGGTGTTCCATGATTCCTCCAAGCCATTTTGATAGCGCACCATTTGTCCGTCAGCCTTCAGCACCCACACGGAGCCGTCAATGGAGAACGACAAGGCGTCCCGCAGGGGTACGGTGCGCGCCGCAATCCATCCGGACGGGGGGCCGAACCCGTCTCCCACACGGTCATGTTTATAAACCTGCTCGTCTTCCGGCGCCAAGATGTATACGCGTCTGGCGTAGTATTCCATGTCTTTTGCTGATGCATGAAGGCCAGAGACAGGAACAATCTCAAACGTTTTTTCGGGAGGATTGAGCCGGCCGACACGGTATCCATCAAACACATACACCAATCCGTTGAGGTCATCAAAGCGTGTGCGTTGAGGTACTCCAAAGCCCTCAGGGAGTGGAAGCAGGAGAACAAACGAAGAGATAGCCGCATCAAAGCGATACACGTTCCGGCTTTCGGTGAATGCGTAGGCACTCTGTGCATCAAAGGCGAACAGTACCGCCGTCTCGCCTTCGGGGAGGCTTCCCAACGTCGTGAGCTCGTCCACAGAGCGCGCGTGCCGGAGCGTCTGTGAAAGCGCCGTCAGCTCCCCCCGCAGAGTCGTTTGTCTTTCTGCACGCTCCGAAGGCTTTACCGGCATGGTTTCTACCAACGCAAGGGCTTCGCGAATCAGTGTGCGTGCCTGCTCTTCATCCTTGTAGATCAAACTTGCTTGAGCCAAGTCACGTTTTTGTTCGACCTCTTCCACGAGTGCTTTATAGGAAATACGGCTCCGCTCACGCGAACGCACAATGGAGAATGCACCTATAGCAACGGCGAGCACAAGCACGAATACCCCGATGGTCCATGCCAAACGGCGATTACCTCTTGGGAGAATACGGACAGAATTCTTTGCTTGGCGCAGTCGCTCGCCTGCACGGCCACGGAGTGTCCCCCACGCAAATTTTCGATCTCCATGGCGGAGTCTCCCAACCGCAAAGAACGCGTCTTTTATTATGCCCATAAGGAGCATGGCGGCAACCGCAAAAGATGCTCCAATGATTTTCCCAAACGTCTTGATGATGCTTCTGGCAACCACGGGCCAATCCTGCCGGCGGGGACGCTGGCTTTCGAGCATGCGCGTCGTCGTGTCGCGTGTGCGCACCAAGTGGTCCAAAGAAGAGGCTGCATCGTGGATGTCCATGGAGGCGGGGCTTTCTCCTTCCTCGGCGCGTAGAACGATACAGCTTATGTCTGCGGAGATGGGGAAGTACTGGCGGATTCTTTCGGCGGAACTTCGCGGGGGAAGAGAGGAGAGGACCTCATGCAAATCTTCGGCGTCGATCTGCTGGGAGAGTTCTCGGTTGGCGACCAGAAAGGCATCTCCCGGATTCAGTTCTCCGTCGAGTACGACAGAAAATAGTTTTTCCCATGTAGGCTTATGGCTCTCGGTTTGAATACTGCGCGACAAGTTAAATACCTTGTAACGCTGATCGGGAGTTTTGTGGAGAAATGTGGCGACCAGGTCTCCGGTGCCGGTAAGGTACATAGCATCGTCGCCGGCCATGCCAATGATGGCGTAGACATCTTTTGGCGACAGAAGCCATTCGGGCTCCGCCGCCGAGGTGGCTATGCGCTCATTGATTCCTTGCACCATTTGTTCAAATCGATGCTGAGTATGGGACCCTACCCCTGTTGTTTGGGCACTGCGTGTAAGGTGCTCTTCAAACAGGTCCCGCAGAGGGGACGGGTCCTCTTGGGTTGCCCGTAGGTCGAGAAGCCCAAACAAGAACCCCCCCGACCCCTCAAGAGGGAAAAGGAAACTCCACATCCCCTCTTTGGTGGGATTTTTTGCCTCATTTAGGTAGGTTGCTTTGAGCAAATTCTTTGGCATACCAGGTCCCGATTGCGTGGTCACAGAAGCTTGTGTACCATTATACCTGACGACTATGGGTGTGCAAGCAAAGCATTCATCCACAATGGGGACACAACACGCTTTTCGGCTTGAACAGCTTTTTGGTTCAAAAACACGGGCACGGTTGCTCGGCGTTTTCTTGAATAATGCGGACAAAAGGTTCTTTGTCCGCGAGTTAACCAGGAAAATTGATGCCCAGCTTAACTCTGTGCGCCGAGAGATTCAGAATCTTGTCGAGCTCGGGCTTGTTAAAGAGAGTGGACAAGATCAAAACGGGAAGAAGACAAGCGAGAACAAAAAGTTTTTTCAAGCAAACGCGGACTCCCTTTTGTACCACGATCTGCGTGCGCTTTTGCAGAAGGTACAGGTGCTTCTCAAGAAGAATTTGGTATCTGAGATTGATCAAAAAGGAAAACTTTTGTATGTCGCACTTACGGGAAAGTTTGTTCAAGAGCCCGATGTGCCCGTGGACTTGATCGTTGTCGGTACGATGGACCAGAAGGATTTACAGGGAATTGTCCGTCGTTTTGAGCAAGAGCTTGGGGAAGAGGTGAATTATACTTTCATGCCGAAAGATGAGTATATGTATCGGAAACAAATTACGGATAAGTTTCTCTCCTCCATTTTGGATGCCAACAAAATTGTCATGATTGATCGTTTGGCAGACGCGTTATGACGATGTTAAAAAGAAGGCTCTTTTTTTCGCCTGTGGATATTGCGTATATCCGTCTTGGACTGTGGGGGAACGGCGTGACAGAGGAAGAAGAGCGTCTTGAGGTGGCCCCAGAGCGGCAACTGGCGGCGATAGAGGAGTATCGAGCGCGGAGGGGGTTATCTTGGGATGATATCGACGGGCTTGTCGTAGAAACAGGACCGGGGTCGCCTACCGCATTGCGCACCGGCATAGCTATTGCCAATACGTTAGGCTTTGCTCTCGGTATTCCTCTTTTTGATGCACGAAGTCCGATGGTGGCTCGGGAGTCTTTGGTACCTGAATATGGGCGCGAGCCCAATATCACTATTCCGAAGTCCTGAAAATGCGGTGTGGATAAATTTGCTGTTCAATCCTCTAAAACCCGGTATGATGAATGAAATTTCTAATTTTTCTCATTATGCCATACGAATCCATTAGTATCGTCCAAACCGCGTTTGCGGACCTTTGGGCGTCGTTGCTGCTCTTCTTGCCGCGTTTTGTAGGTGCTGTCGTTGTCCTCATCGTCGGCATTTTTATTGCCAAGCTTTTGCAGAGCTTGGTGGTGAAGGTGTTGGATCTCTTGAAGATTGATGAATTAGCCACAAAGCTTGAAGTGAAGAAATTTTTTGCACAGGCGGGCATGTCTTTGCATGTAGGACGCCTGCTTGGGTGGATTGTGAAATGGTTTTTCATTGTCGTCTTTCTCGTGGCGGCGGCTGATATCTTGCAGTGGAGCGAGGTGACCGGATTCTTGCGTGATGTTGTCGTCTATCTGCCGAACGTCTTGATTGCCGTGGTTATTCTTCTTGTGGGAGTGTTGCTTGCCACGTTTGTGCATCGCGTCGTACGCACGGCGGTGGAGGCGGCGAATATCACCGCGGCGGCATTTCTTGCCGGGCTTTCTAAGTGGGCTATTCTTATCTTTAGTTTCATGGCGGCTCTCGTGCAGCTTGGCATTGCGCAGGACCTCATTAAGGTTCTCTTCACGGGACTTGTCGCTATGCTGGCGCTTTCGGGCGGTCTTGCCTTCGGTCTTGGTGGCCGTGATCACGCGACGCGCTTCTTGAATCGTTTGCACCGAGACATCTCCTCTGACCGGTAGGGGTGCTCTTGTGGATGGGGTGGCGCAGCGGTTACACGGCGCCCCCCGTGTCGCTTGAAGTTTCTTCTCTAATCCGCTACGATCCGGCCTAGATTATGGCCCATTATGGTCAATATCGAGGCCTTGAAATGCTCCCCGGGCTTATTGTCTGGGGATCATTTGCTTTAGCCGTCCTTCTTTCTTTTTTCGCCCCGCTTGTCGCTGTCGTCTGCATTATCACTTTTGATCTGTACTGGTTGTTCCGCGTTCTTTACTTTATTGTCTATCTTCTGGCTTCGTGGCGACGTTACCGCTATACAGAGCGCGTAGATTGGCGTAAAGAAGTGGAAAAGATTCCCGGGTGGGAGTCGCTCTGGCACATGGTCTTTCTCCCGATTTACGGTGAGGATGTCAGCATTGTCCGCCGCACTCTCAAGGCCATTCGAGAGACAGACTGGCCAAAGGATCGCATGGTTATCGTGCTTGCGGGGGAAGGCCGCGAAGAGGCGAGAATCCGCGGCGTTTTTCATCAGCTGGAAAAGGAATTCGGCGGTGTCTTCCGTAAACTTTTTTTCACCATTCACCCCACGGGTCTTCCCGATGAAATTCCGGGGAAAGGTTCTAACTTAAATTGGTCGGGACATCGAGCACAAGAAATGCTCGAGAAAGAATTTCCCGATGTTGCTCCCGAGCATATTCTTGTGAGTGCGCTTGACGTAGACACCCTTGTGCCACCCGTCTACTTTTCTTATCTGGCGCATCGTTTCCTTACAACTCCCGATGGACTTCACTCCAGCTACCAGCCGCTTACGCTCTTCACAAACAATATTTGGCACGCGACGGCGCCGGTTCGTGTAGCCGCTTTCGGCACGACGTTTTGGTTATTGACCGAGCTCTCCCGCCCCGACCGGCTTTGGACGTTCTCTTCGCATTCCATGCCGTGGAAAATGCTTCTGGATGTTGGGTTTTGGCAGAAAGACATTGTGTCGGAAGACTCGCGCATTTTTTTGCAGGGGTTGATTCGCTATCATGGGAACTATCGTGTTACCCCGCTCTATATAGGGGTGAGCATGGATACGGTGACGGGGGCGACGTATCTTGAGAGCTTGCGCAACTTGTATCGCCAACAGCGCCGGTGGGCGTGGGGGGTTGAGCATCTTATGGAGATGGTCGAAGCGTTTCGGCGCGATCCACTGTTCCCGCGGTGGCGGAAACTTCGTTACCTCTTCTTTCACATGGAAGGCATGTACACGTGGGCGACAGCTCCGGTACTCATTTTCCTTATGGGGTGGCTCCCGCTCCTTTTGGCGCGCCAAGACCCCACGCTGCTGGTCCAAGCCGCTCCGGGAACATTGGCGCTCATTATGCGTTTTGCTACCCTCGGCGTGATACTCACCGCAATCCTTTCTATGATCGTACTTCCGTCACGGCCGCGCACGGTGGGATGGTGGGGGTGGGTGGTTATGTTGCTTCAGTGGATCCTTTTGCCGGTGACCTTTATGATTTTCGGGGCGTTTCCCGCGATTGATGCACAGACGCGGCTGATGTGTGGTCGCTACCTCGGCTTTCAGGTAACGAAAAAACAACGCCTATGAAACCCCTCGTTGCGTTTCATGTCGTCACGTGGAATGGGGAGCGTTACATTCCCGAACTCTTGGATTCTCTCCGTACACAAACGTTGGCTCCCACGACGGTACGATTCGTAGACAATGCTTCAACGGATCGCACACGGTCTCTTCTTGAGGCATACGGGGGAGGAGCGACGATGATTCGCCATATTCGCAATCTTGGATTTGCGGGAGGCCACAATCAGGCTTTCCGTCTCTTCCTTGATAAGCTAGGCGAACAAGATCCGACGCACGTCTATGTCGCCGTCGTGAATCAAGATGTTATTCTCACTCCCACAACTCTGGAGAAACTCGTGGAAGCGATGGAGGCACATCCCCACGTGGGAAGTGTTCAGCCGAAACTTCTTCGCGCATATATCGAGCACGCCGGGGATGACGTATTTGCCCACACGGTGTGTGCGGAAAGAATTGATTCGACGGGCATAAAGGCGACACACGGTCGGGAGTTTTTCGATCGCGGTGCAGGTGCGCTTGACGAAGGGCAGTTTGATGAAAAGCGCGAGATTTTTGGACCCACGGGAGCGTGCGCGCTTTATCGAGCCCGTGCGCTGCTTGACGTGCGTGTGGACGAGACGGTGTTTGATCCGACCTTCTTCATGTACCGGGAGGATGTGGATCTGGCTTGGCGGCTTCAGTGGGCGGGGTGGGACAGCCTGTTCGTGCCAGAGGCGGTTGCCTATCACCATCGCGGGCTTTTTGCTCCAGCATCTTCCGGATGGCTGGAGCGCATTGCGCGCCGACGCGCAAAACATCGTCGTCTTGCTGCCTACTCGACCCGTAACCTCTTCCTCTCCATCCTCAAGAACGAGTCGTTTCTTAATATGATTCTGGCTTGGCCGTGGATACTTTTTATGGTTCTTCGGCAGGTTCTGTACTCGCTGTTCTTTGAACCGTGGGTGTGTGTGGAGCTTTGCTTGTCGACGCGGCTCCTCCCGCATGTTGTGCGTATGCGCAGAGCCACATTCCGTTCTGCTAAACGCCGGTCTTCGGCCCTGCGCCGCCTGTTTCGATAGCTTTCTATGGACGCGACGATTCAAATTGTCCACTACCATTCGCTTGGGCTTTTGCGCGAGACCCTGCGAAGTCTCCGGCGTGCCGTCCCACGGCTTACGTATGAAGTGATCGTGGTGGATAATAATCCGCGGCAACGCCTCCCTGCGTCATTTGCCGAGGAGTTTCCGGAAGCGCGCGTGCTCGCTGCTTCGCGCCATTTAGGTTTCGGAGGCGGGCACAACTTTGCGTCAAAGAAAGCGAACGGAGACTTTCTCATTATTCTCAATCCTGACATCATGGTGGTCCAGGGATCGTTGGAAGAACTTCTCAAGTACGCAAAATCGCATCCAGAAGCCGGGCTTGTCGCTCCGCGTCTGCATTTTCCCAATGGACACATCCAATATTCGTGTTTTCGTTTCCGCCATACGGGCCTTAAGCTTCTTGGCCGCACCCCGTTTGCAAATCTTCCGTGGGTGAAGAAACGCATGGACTTTCACCGCATGCTTGATGTGTCGCATGACGAGACGATGAGTGTGGATTGGGTTCTCGGCGCCTGTTTATGCGTGCCGCGGGATTTGTGGAATCGTCTTGGGGGGTTTGACGAGCGCTTTCTTCTGTATTTTGAAGAGGTGGATTTTTGCCGGCGCGTGTGGCACATGGGCCGCCATGTCGTCTATCATCCCTTGTCTGTTATGCTACACTATTATCAACGCGAGGGGTCGGGCGGATCCTTCTTTTCCCAATTGTGCTCGCGCGCCAACTGGATCCACTTGGCGAGTTGGGCGAAGTATCTCCATAAATATTTTCGGACGAAATCGCCATGTCGGTAGATTTTTCTTCTTCGACGCCTGTGTCCGCTATGCACGAGGCATCAAACCTGCCGCACCGCCGGCGTGTTCCCACGTGGGTGCCGATGGCGCTCGTTGTATTTGTCGGCGTGCTCGTAGGCGGCGCACTTATTCTTGTAAGTGTGACGGGCAACGCGGTTCTTGATGGACGCGATGCCTGGGCGCGCGCCCGCACCGCTTTTGAAAACGCAGACATTCTTCGGGCGCAGGAAGAGTTGTCGCATGCCAAAAAGTCTTTCGACCGGGCGTATGGGGCAAGCCGATTTCTCTCCCCGCTTGCGTATCTCCCCCTGGTCGGGGATTCCGTCCGTCCGCTTCGCGTGATGATAAAGACGGGGGCCGATGTATCTGGCGTGTTTGCGGACGCTCTTGGGGAAATCCTTGAAGTCTTTCGTCTTGTCCCTGAAGCGAAGGATCTCTGGCCGTGGCAGGGACGCGTGGGAAGCCTTCTTGCCCTGTGGCCGGACATTGATGAGGCCACGCGCGGGCTTCTTCTTTCACGCTTGCGTGCTCTCGTGCCGTCGCTTGAGCTTGCGAAGGCCGACATCGCTGTGGTCAAACGCATTTTTGAAGAAGAGACGACTCCTCTTTTTTTAGGGCCGCTTGAAAATTCCAAAGAGAAGCTCGCAGAGGCTATCGAGACGCTTTCGTCTGTCCTCGAAGAGGCGGTGGGATGGGCGGCGATTGGGCCTGAATTGGCGGGGGCAGACGGAGAGAGCCGTGTGCTTATTTTTCTCCTTAACAATTCTGAACTGCGGCCGGGCGGGGGCTTCATGGGGTCGTTTGCGGTGGCGACATTGCGTGCGGGTCTTTTGACGGAGCTTCAACATTTTGACGTGATGGCGCTCGATGGCGCCGCGACTCCCGTATGGAACGCGGCTCCCCCAGGCCCGCTTGCGGAGTATCTCGGCGTTCCTGCATGGTATCTCCGCGATGCGAACTGGTCGCCGGACGTACCGACATCGTTTGCGAAAGCTCTGGCGTTTTATATGGGTGAACAGAATGCGGGCGGGGCGCGCGCCGTATCTATTCCGACCGGCCCCTTTACCGCCGTGCTTGGCGTGACGGTGACGTTTGCGCAGGATCTTCTGCGCGTCGTGGGTCCTGTGACGGTGGAAGGGGAAACCTTTACCGCCGAGAATATTCCGGAAGATTTGAATGAATCGGTGGAGTTTGGCTTTGTGTCTCGCGGACAAACACCGGCAGAACGAAAGAATATTATTGGGAGCATGCTTCGGGAAGTGGCTGATCGCGTGGCGGAGCTTTCCCCGGACGGATGGAATTACGTCTTGTCTGTAGCAAAAGAACGGGTGGCGCAAAAGCACCTTATGCTTTACAGCGAAGACGCAAAGCGTCAAGATTTGTTTGCACGTTATGGATTGACGGGAACCCTTTCTCCACCGGCAGTGGGCGAAGACGCGCTTATGGTGGTAGATGCGAACCTGGCGGCGCTCAAGACCGATCCGGCGATTGAGCGGCACCTTACCTACACGATCGAACCTCAACCGAACGGGGAGATACATGCAATCGCGCGCATGCAATATCGCCATACGCAAACGTTCTCAAAAACCATCACGCGGTACCGGACATTCACGAGGTTTTATGTGCCTGCGGGATCAGAGCTTGTGCAGGTCGAGGGGTCTTTGCGTGACGATAAGCTGAAAAACCCCGGTGGCACGCCCGATACGCCAGAGATTTCCGACGAGCTAGGGTATCGCGTCTTTGGTTTCTTCACCTCCGTTGAACCTCTCTCCGAGAAAGTGCTGACTGTCCGCTATAAACTTCCCGCGCCTCTCGTGGAGCGTATGGAGAAAGGAGAAGGTTACCGTTTGTCTGTGTTAAAGCAGCCAGGTACTCCGACGTATGGTTTGACGCTCGACCTTTCCTTTGATACAACGCTCGTGCATGCTAACCCACCAGAGGAGCAGGGGGAGTGGGGTGATCGGCGTTATCGCCTGAACACAAATGTAGATCAAGATCGTGCCTATGTCGTGGAGCTTTCTGCCAAAGAAGATCGGGATTGACCTTGGAACAACCACGGTGCTTGTGTATGTCCCGCGCCGTGGCATTATCATTCAGGAACCGTCCGTTGTCGCGATCTCCCTTATTGATAAGAAGGTTCTTGCAGTGGGGAAAGAGGCAAAAGATATGTTGGGCCGTACACCCGATACGATTGTCGCGCGCCGGCCGCTCAAGGACGGTGTTATTGCCGATTATCGGATCACGGAGGCCATGCTTCGGTACTTCATTAACAAGGCGATCGGCGGATTCCGCTTGTTTCGCCCCGAAGTAATGGTGGCAGTACCGGGCGGGATTACGTCAACGGAACGGCGTGCCGTGATTGACGCCACACGCGCGGCCGGCGCACGCGAGGCCTATGTGATCTCCGAGCCGATTGTTGCGGCCATTGGGGCGAACATTCCCATTGGATCACCATCTGGCCACATGATGATTGATATTGGCGGCGGCACGGCCGAGATGGCGGTGATCTCGCTTGGCGGTATCGTGGCCTCGGAGTCTGTGCGTATCGGCGGCGTGAAGTTTGATATGGCTATTATGGATTATATCCGCCGAAAATACGGGCTTGCGGTGGGGGAGCGAACGGCGGAGGACATCAAAATTCAAATTGGTTCGGCGGTGTTTTTGCAGGATAAGCTTTCTATGGAGGTAAAGGGCCGTGACATGATTACCGGTCTTCCAAAAATTGTGGAGGTTACGAGCGATGATGTTACGTCGGCGATACAGCCGGAGCTTGAGGGGATTATTGCGGCAGTGAAAGAAGTGCTTCACAAGACGCCCCCAGAGCTTTCTGCTGATGTCATGGATAAAGGCATCACACTTTCCGGCGGCTCCTCACAATTGCGTAATCTTGATCAGCTCATTGCACAGGCAACGGGCGTGCCGACCTATGTAGCGGACGATCCGCAGCAATGCGTGGCAAAAGGAACGGGTGTTGCTCTAGAAAATCTTGATGCGTACAAACGCAGCGTCTTTACTCATTAGGGTACTTTTGGAGGAGTATGCATATTGGCATAGATGCTATTGCGGCAAATGAAGAACTCCGCACGGGTCCGGGTGTGTATGCGTTTGAATTACTCCGCGCGATGATGGCAGCAACGGGGGGAGATCGCGTATCGCTGTATCTGAACAAACCATTAGTTCAGGCATGGGCAGATATTCCCCCGAACTGGCAGGCACGTGTGCTTCCGTGGAAATTGCCTGGGTGGGCGACGGTTCGTTTATCTTCTGAGCTTCTTTGGCATCCACCAGATGTTTTGTTTGCTCCCTCTTCTCGTTTGCCGCTCTGGACTCCTCGCGGAGGACTTCATAAAACTGCCGCAACGATTCAGGACATCGGCTTTATGCGCTTCCCAGAACTCTATGAGCGCCGTGATCGACAGCGACAAAAAAGCGCTCTCCGCCGAGCTCTGCGTCGTGCAGATCTACTTCTGACAATTTCTGCGTTCACAAAGCAAGAGCTTGTGGAGCTGTTTAGGGTCCCGGCGGAAAAGATTGTCGTGATTCCTCTTGCTGTCTCGCCGCGCTTTACGCCAGACCCGGCAGAAGCGATCGAGCGGATGCGTGTTAAAGCACGCATAAGCCAGCACTATCTGCTGTGTGTAAGCCGGCTTGATCGAAAGAAAAACATCGAAACGCTTATCCGCGGATTTGAAATTTTTAAAAGCCAGCGTGGATTTGGAGACCCGCATGAACTGGTCATCGTGGGGCCGGATGGATTTGGAGCGAAAGACATCCGCGCACGCATTGCGACGTCCTCTATTCGTTCGTCTATTCATCTTCTCGGTGGCGTGTCGGAAGAAGAAAAGGTTGCTCTCTACAGCGGTGCGCTTGGGTATGTGAATATCTCATGGTATGAAGGATTCGGTCTCACGCCGCTTGAAGCTGCCGCCTGTGGGACGGCCGCTCTTCTCTCGGACATCCCTGCGCATCGCGAGGTCATGGGGGACGGGGCGTTGTATGCCAACCCGCGTGATCCGGAAGTGTTTGCACTCGCACTCAAACACTTTGCCGAAGAGCCAACACGTCGCGAGGCTGTCTTGGCTCGTGCGCGTGAACGTCTTATATTGTATTCGTGGGAGAGGACAGCGGCACTCACATGGGAGGCTCTCCGCGGCGTTGTGGCTCCAAAAAATCTTTTTCACACATTCTAAAATATGTCCGAGGAGCTTACGGATATTCTGGTAGAGTCAGGACTAAGTCCGAAAGAGGCGGCTATCTATCTTGCGGCGTGCGAACTTGGTCCCGCGGGTGTGCAAGAAATTGCGAACAAGTCTGGTATCCAGCGCACGACAGTCTATGTCTGTCTTGAGACGCTGGAGAAAGAGGGGTTTATCTCTGGCGCAGAGGCAGCCGGCCGCAAAGTGTTTGTTGCTGCTCCGCCGGACCACGTGCTCTCTACAGTGAGAGCAAAACGCGAGGCGATTGTGCAGAAGGAGGAGAAACTTGCCTCTGCGCTGCCGCGTCTTACTGCTCTTTACAACGTGGAGGGACAAAAGCCGCAAGTTCTATTCATGGAGGGGCAGGAGGGACTCATGAGCCAGTTGGATGTTTTTGAAAAACTTGTCGGGCCCTTTATCCAGATCACCAATATTGACGACGCGGCAGAGGCGTTTAAGGGTCGAGAACAACGCCGCAAGGAGCATAAACAGCAATTGAAAGAGCAGGAAGTGGGCGGACGGACGCTGGTTGTTACGTCTAAGTCTCTTGAAGAACTACAGCTTCTTCCCATGCCCGTGGATCTGCGCTTTCTCCCGTTTGAAAATTTTCCGATTCATGGAGAGGTGACGGTACGAGAGGACACGATTCTCCTCTATTCATTCCGCGGACAGACGTTCGTGACGATCATACGGAGTAAGACGATGGCGGACACGTTGCGGAGTGTCTTCGAACTTGCGTGGAGCGGTGCGCGTATATATCCAGGCCTCTCTTCTCAAGAGCGTCTGGCTGGCTTTACTAAACCTCTCTCCGACCAAACTTTCCCAAAACAAAACTAAGTTTCGTTGTCGAAACTTAGTGTTGTTTAGTTTTGTCGTTTAAGGGGTGGGAGATCCGGCTCCTGTGGTCGAGCAGCGCTCGGCCACACGAGGGGGTCCTGAAGAAGAGTGTGCTTCAGGTCACGAACGGAGGGAGAAGGAACGGGGCGCCTGGGTGCCTAGTGAAGGACGAGGCTCGTCACCAGGTGGTCGAGCCCGATGGGCTGACGGTCGGGGTCGGACGCGACGGGGGCCACGGCGGCCTCGGGCTTCTTGTGCCCGTGCCGACGGTTCCGGCGGCGGCCGTTGTTCTCGTCCTGCGCGACCGGGGACGCGGACTCGGCGGTCTTGGTGACCATCGGGGCCATACCCTTGACGGTCGCTTCGGTCTCGCTCTTGTCGGCGAGGAAAATCTCGAGGCGCCGGTCGGTCTCCTCCACCCACTGCGCGTTCTCGCGGCACGGATTTTCCCGCAGCGCTCGGAGCGCGTCCCGCTTGCGGCTGCGCAGCAGGGCCTCCATGTTCTCGAACGAGCGGCCGAAGACCTGCTCGAGGGACTCGCCGTCGCGGGCCACCCGCGTGCAGTAGGTGATGCGCAGCTGCTCCATGCGGTCGTCGCCGGCCGCGGCGATCTTCTCCTCGACGATCTTCTTGCGGTGCGCCTCGCTCTCGAGCCGCTCGGCGGCCGCCTTGATCTCGGCGTCCACCTGCGCGTGCTCCTCCGCGACGCGCTCGCAGAGCCGCGCCGCGAGCGAGGGGTTCACCTGGCGGAAGTGCTCGATGCTCTCGTTGAGGATCTGAAGCGGCGACCAGGTCGTCATCTCGGCGCCGCCGCCGTTGGCCGCCGCGAACCGCCGGAGCAGCCCTTCGATCCTCGTCATGTGCAGCGAGTCGCTGCACATGACGAGCTTGCGGGCGGTCTCGGCGAGCTCGCGGAACGAGGGCCGGGGGGAACGGGTGCTGTCGGACATGTTCGTCTCCAGTGTGGCGCATCCGCGTGGGATGAACGCCGGGGGTTTGGGGTTCCTCACACCATTCTTAGGGGGTTGAGGGGTCCAGTGACATGCCGAAGCAGTATGGACCCATGAAACCCGGGCATGTGCATCAAGCGAGAAATCCCGGTTGAAGCACTTGGGTTTCACACCTCTCGTTCTGTCATATGGCAGTTCGGGAGGTGGGCTCTCTCTCCTCCTAAGAATGGTGGGAGGAACAATCTGGCCTGTGAGCGCGAGTGGGGACTCACGCGCACGGGGGGATTGGGGCCGGCGCAAGGTTTTCACCATGGGGCCCCGAGAAAGAAACTGATGGAAGGAACTACTCGTCACGCAGCGCGCGGGGAGCGGCGCGGCGCGGACCCGGGGCGTTGCGCTTGGCAAGCGCTGCCTCGATCTCGCGCTTCATCTCTTCGTCGACCGTGGGCGTGGGGGTGGGCTCTGCCACGGGGGTGCCGGCGGCGCGGCGGGCGGCGGCGCGGCGGGCGATGTCACCCATGACCGTGCTGCCGGCACTCGCACTCCGGTGGGCTTCCGAGTGCTCCCGCCGCTCCCGCACGAACTCACTCAACGCGTTCTTGGCGTCGAGCATGTCCATGTGTGCGTTGGGGTGGCGGCTCTCGGTGTAGTGACGGATCCGACTTTCGAGGATCCGCTCCACGTCCCGCGGTTGGTAGCCGCGGATGCGGTCGAGGCTGTCCTCGGTCCGTCCGACCGCGACCTGCCACTTGCGCAGCCAGCCCCACAGGGGGTCCTGGTCGGCGCCGTCCACGTACGTCGTCCTCTCTTCTTCGCGTCCACGCTGCTCGGCCTTCTGCGCCCGTCGCTCTTCGCGTGCCTTGTTCCTGCGCTTCGTGTCCTCACCGAGGGCCTTCATGGCCTCCTCTTCGAGGTTGTTGAGGCAGGACCAGTCGCCGTTGCCGCTCACGACCTGCCGGGTCATGGTCTCCGCGATGGCCCAGTAGAGCTGGAGGGTGGAGACTTGCGCGGTCGGGGCGCCAATCCAGATCGGACGGCCGTCGCCGGCGTCCGTCTGCATGGCGGCCTCGAGGAGGAGCGTGCGAAGCGCGTTGCGGAGCTCGGGGTGCCGCTTTCGCAGCTCCACGATCCGGCGTGTCCTCCAGCCGCTCGTGATGCGGTGGTTCTTCCACCACGCCACGGGCTGGAGTGACGCCAGTCGCTCGCGCGGATCCTCATCCGCCAGGGGCGGGTATTTCGTCTCCCACCACTGCGGCTGGTCCTCCGTCGGCTGGTCGTTGTGGGGGTCCACGGGGGTGAAGATGACGCGCGTGCCCTTGCAGGACGCTCGGCCCGTCACCTTCGTGCCCTCCACGCGCTCGCTCTGGATGGACTCGCCGACCTTGATTGCGACCTTCTCCTCGTAGTACGAGCTGGCCGCCAGCCATTCCTCGAAGCCCTGACGTTCGAGGAGGAGGGCTGCGGTTGGCCCGCTGCCCACTCCGCGGTCGGTGTCCCACGACTCCTCGTTGGGGTGGCAGACGATGTTCGCCACGCCACGGGTCAGGGGACGGATCTCTTCCCACCCCTGCTTCTCGCTGGCCGTCTGTGGCACGTTGCCGCGCCGGGAACTGCTGGTGCGTCCCATGGTCTCTAGCCTCCTGCGATGTTATCGCATGGTTCCGACTTTTTCCGCTTGGGACCATTCCCGCACGGAACAACTCGGTTGTTGTCGAAGATCTTCGGCTTCTTTACTTTAACAAAAAAAGCCGTCCTTTGGGGAGAAACACTTTATCCTCAAAAGACGAATTTTTATTTTTTTGATGACGCGGGCTTCCCCAAGCTCTCGTCAGACCCCCAATTGGAAGGATCAAACTAACGGCGAAATGTATCACTTTTTGGGGCTTTTGTCAATGGCCGACCTTCATCAATTCGCTTAAATAAGCCAACTTTTCTTTGTCACTAAGAGATCACTTAGTGATCACTAAGAGAGAATTTAAACAAAACAACCCAGATCGGGTTGTTTTGCCCCCGCAGGAGGTCTCGGAGAGATCTTCTGTGGGGGGTGCGGCAGAGTGAGCCGCGAGAAGGGGTGGGCTAGTGCCCGTGGCCGCCGCCAGCAGCGGGGCCGTGATTGGCGTCGTGGTTGTCGTGACCGTGTCCCGTGCCGTGACGGGCAGCCTGCAGAGCACGCGCGCCTGCGCCGTGCACACGGCCCGCACGGCGCATGGCCTGCGCAGTGAGCACGGCACCCACGATGCCGAGGATACCGATCACCCACACCCACCAGTGCCATCCCACCAGTACGGTGAGGGCGTAGGCGACGAGCACGGGGTGGGCACTACGGTCGAGCCCGCGGGCGATGCCCTCTGCGTGCAGAGCGCTCGCGAGCCACCGGGCGATGGCGCCCGGGATCGCCCAATGCGCCCAAGCGAACGAGCACCATCCGAGCCACAGCATCTTGTTCGTGTGGCTGTACTCGAGGATGTCGAAGCCAGCCATCCAGAAACCCGCGTACCAATACCAGAGCGTGAGCATCACGTGATCTTTCTCCGACGCATGGTCGGCGTTGGGGGTTATCGACACAAGGATCTAAACGCCGGAGAATACTAAAAAAACGGCTTTTTGTCAAGTCAAAGTCGTGCTATAATCCCCGCACTATGGATGAAATTGTTGGCCATTCACAAGCCTGTTCTTTTTTTGATCGTGCTATTTCTGCGGCAAAACTACATCATGCCTATGCCGTGTTTGGGCCGGATCATGTGGGGAAAACGGTGCTTATTGAGCGGGTGATTGGCCAGATCCTTCACACGCCGTCCGATCACTTGGACGCACACCCGGACTTTGTGCGGGTCCGTCGAGGAGTGGATGAGAAAACAGGGAAAGAGCGAACGGACATTGTGGTGGGTCAGATCCACGCTCTGCAGAGTGCCCTTGCGACACGCCCTGTTCTTGCGCCCCATCGTGTCGCGTTTATCGAGGAAGCGGCTCTCCTTAATAAGACAGGCGCGAATGCGCTCCTGAAAACGCTCGAGGAGCCGATGTCTCGTGTGGTGATTTTTTTGCGTACAACGCATGAAAGCGATCTCCCTAAGACGATTCTCTCTCGCGTGCAGCGCGTCCGGCTTTCACTGGTTTCCGCAGAAGCCATTGCAAGCATGCTTGTGCGTCTTGGCGCGTCGAAAAAAGAAGCACAAGAGTTTGCCGGTGCGTCTCATGGGTGTCCCGGTCTCGCGCGCACGCTTCTTCTGCATCCGGCCGATCACGAAGCGCGCGCCCGCGATCGTGCGCAGTTTGAGGAAGTGCTTGCTTTGCCGCTTGCCGGCCGGTCGCTCTATTTATCGCGCGCTCTTCCAAAGGGCCAGCCTCGGGCAAAGGCCCTGGAGCTTGTGGAACTTTGGGAAGATGTGCTCCGCGCGCGCTGGCACGCAAGCGGATTTGGCGCGCCGCAAACGGCTGTGCTCCAACGCCTCTTTCAAACGCGCGAAGCTCTACAGAGAAACGCGCCGCCTGTTCTTGCTCTTGAACACACTCTTTTTTTCGTATGACTATGCGTAAACTTTTTTTTGGCGTCGGCCTTATTGTACTGTTAGCCGGCATCGGCTGTTCGCGCGGCGGGGCGCGAGGGGCAGATGGTGGCGTCTTTAAATCGAGCGACGCAGGTGCCTCGTGGTCACAGGCCGTTGCGGTGCTCTCTGCGCGCGGCGTTGGCTCGGCGGCCGGAGCGAATATTCTCTCGCTTGTCGCGGATCCGTCCGACCCCTTTACCCTCTATGCAGGAACAGAAGGGCAGGGGCTTATCTTTTCGTATGACGGCGCGGCCAGCTGGCAACAACCTCGTGAGGGAGTGCTCCGCACGGGGGCTGTTACTGCCGTGGCCGTGGATCCTACGGAAAAGTGCCGCGTGTATGTAGCCAAGAGCGATCGTATTTTCCGCACGGATGATTGCAACCGAACATTTGGTGAGGAGATTTATGTGGAAGGAAAGGCCGGAGTTTTTGTAACGGGCCTTGCGGTGGATTGGTTTTCGGGCGAGTCCGTGTATGCGGCGCTCTCCGACGGCCGCCTTTTGAAAACGAGCGACTACGGCGCGAATTGGACAACGGTCTTCCGCGGACGGCAAGCGATTACGCGCTTGCTTATAAGCAATCTCGATAGCCGCGTTGTCGTTCTGGGCATGTTGGGCGGGGGATTTGCGCGCTCGACTGACGGCGGATTGACATGGGCGCCGATTCTTGATCAACTGAAGCCCTATCGGGATGCGAATCGCGTCTTTGGCCTGGTGCAGGATGCACAGGGCGAGCGCATGATGGCCGCAACAGGCTATGGTGTTCTGACATCGGAGGACCAGGGGGATAGCTGGCGGCCGCTCAAGCTCTTGTCGGCGCCGGGCGAGGTGATGGTGAATGCTGTGGGGATTGATCCGGCAGAGAAGGACCACATGCTCTACGCGGTCGGCAATGCACTCTACGAAACGCGCGATGCGGGGGAGCACTGGGCGGTGCAAAAACTTGCGACGTCCCGACTGATCCGCACGATTCTTTTTGACTCATCCAACTCCGAGACGATTTACATTGGCATGCGCGCTGTTCAACAATAAAATGTATGCATCAATTTCTTGTAGGAAAAAAAAGCGGGTTCGAGGACGCCATAGCGCATCTGCGCGATGAAATGGCCGGGCTTCGGACAGGACGCGCGCATCCGGGGCTGGTCGAGCATGTGGTGGTGGAGGCGTACGGCACGCAGTCGCCACTGAAGGCGCTTGCGATGGTGAGCATTCCCGAATCGCGCACTCTGCAGATTGAGGCATGGGATGCGGGTATTGTGAAAGACATCGAGCGCGCACTTTCTGCAGCCGACCTTGGCGCGTCGCCGCACATGGATGGGAAAATTATCCGACTTGTTCTTCCAACGATGACGGAGGAAACGCGCAAGAAGATGGTAAGGCTCATGAAAGAAAAGGTGGAATCGGCGCGCGTGTCGCTCCGCCAATCGCGGGAAGACATCCGTAAAGAAGTTTCGGCAATGGAGAAAGACAAAAAAATATCGGAAGATGAACGGTTTAAAATATTCGATGAGCTCGACCGTATGACGAAGGAATTTACCGATATGGTGGAAAAAATCAGCGAGGAAAAGGAACGGGAGATCATGACGGTCTAACTATGGCATCTGTTTCGATGGAGACATTGGTACATTTGGCCAAGAGCCGCGGGTTTGTTTTTCCCGGCTCCGAGATTTATGGGGGGCTTGCGAATAGCTGGGACTACGGTCCGCTCGGGGTTGCACTCAAAAAAAATATCGTGGACGCGTGGTGGAAACGGTTTGTGACGTCACGCCGCGATATGGTGGGGATTGATGCCGCCGTTATCATGAATCCAAAAGTGTGGGAGGCGTCGGGACACCTGGCGGAGTTTACAGACCCGCTGGTGGAGTGCAAGAAGTGCCATACGCGTTTTCGCGCGGACCAAATCGATACGGCCGCCGCGTGCGCGCATTGCGGCACGAAAGGAGAATTTACCGAGTCCAAGAATTTCAATTTGATGTTCAAAACGTTTCTCGGCTCTACCGATGACGACGCGGCAGTGGCGTATCTGCGCGGCGAGCTGGCGCAGGCGATGTTTGTAGATTTTCCCTCTGTGGTGCAGATGTCTCGCAAGCGCGTGCCCTTTGGCATTGCGCAAATAGGGAAGTGCTTCCGAAATGAGATTACGCCGGGAAATTTCATTTTCCGCATGCGCGAATTCAATTTAATGGAGTTTGAGTATTTTGTGCATCCGTCCGAATGGGAGAAGTCTTTTGCCTATTGGCTTAGCGAAATGAAGGCGTGGCTTGGATTTCTCGGCGTTAAAGAGGAGCATCTTGTGTTTCACGAGATTCCCGACGGCGAACGTGCCCACTACTCCATGCGTACAGTGGACATTGAGTATCAGTACCCGTTTGGCGTGAAGGAGTTGTACGGTCTTGCCTACCGCACAGACTTTGATTTGAAAAACCACATGGAGAAATCGGGAAAAGATCTACGTTATACCGATCCCGTGAGTGGCGAAAAATATTTGCCGCATGTGATTGAGCCTACTTTTGGTATTGACCGTACGGTTCTTGTCACTATGCTTGAGGCGTATCACGAAGAAGAGGCGCCGACCGCCGAGGAAGGGGAGTCTGCCACGCGCGTCGTGCTCAAATTTCCCAAGTCGCTTGCGCCGTTTAAGGTAGCCGTGCTTCCGCTTTCCAAAAAAGAAGAGCTCTCGGTTGTCTCTAAAGGTGTTCTCGATCTCCTGACCCCGTATTTTGCTTGTGACTATGACGAGACGCAGTCCATCGGACGACGCTATCGCCGGCAAGACGAGATCGGCACGCCCTATTGCGTGACGGTGGATTTTGACTCGTTAAACGACCATGCTGTCACGGTGCGCGACCGTGACTCCATGAAGCAAGAGCGTGTCCCCATCACGGACCTTGTAACGTATCTCACCCCGCTTCTTGTATGAAGAAGACACATTTGTCCAACGGCATTCCGGTTTTTCTTGTTCCATCAAGCGGCACGGAAGCGGCAACGGTGCTTGTTATGGTGAAAGTTGGCTCGCGTTACGAAACGCCAGCACTAAACGGGGTGAGCCATTTCATTGAGCACATGCTGTTTAAGGGCACGCCCAGGCGGAAGACTCCGCAAGATATTTCACGCACGCTTGATGCGGTCGGCGCCGACTATAATGCATTCACTGCCAAAGATGAGACAGGATATTGGGTGAAGGTGAATCGGACACATGTCCCGCTGGCGGTTGATCTGCTCCACGACATGCTTACATCGTCGAAATTTTCCGCGCCGGAACTTGCGCGCGAGCGTCACGTTATCATGGAAGAGATTAACATGTATCACGACAACCCGATGATGCATGTGGATGAGATGTTGGAGTCGGTAATGTTTGCTGGCTCCACGCTTGGATGGGAGATTGCCGGAACGCACAAGACGATGACGGAGATGCCGCGTGCGGATGTCATGGCGTTTTGGCGCCGTGCGTATCAGCCTCGTCGCATGGTGATTGCTGTGGCTGGGGCGTTCCCCAAAGATACAAAGGCGCGACTTGAGAAATCATTTGGAAGGAAGCTGACAGCGCCGGCAGACATGACCTACGATCCATTCTTGGGATTTCTGACCTCGCGGCGCCCGCGTGTGGCGATCCAGTATAAAGAGACAAAGCAAGTACAGGTGGCCGTGGGGTTTCCCGGCGTTTCACACATGGATAGGCGTGCGGATGCCATACGGCTTCTCGCCACAATTTTGGGCGGCCCTATGTCATCGCGTCTGTTCACTTCGGTGCGCGAAAAGCGCGGCCTTTGTTACTTTGTGCGCGCGAGCCACGCGTCGTTTGAAGACACAGGACTCTTTATGGTTCAATCTGGACTGGATCGAGGTCGGCTGGGGCTGGCCGGAAAAATCATCATGCAGGAACTACGCAAAATGGTAAAAGAGCGCGTGGGTGGGGCAGAATTGACACGGGCAAAAGAATATCTTGCTGGCAAAACCATTCTTGCTCTTGAGGATTCGTCCACCGTGGCCGAATGGTATGCCAAACAGGAATTGCATACAGGGACGGTTCTTACACCCCACGAAAAGCTGGCGCGTCTGCGTAAAGTGACTCCAGCACAGATTCAGGACGCCGCAGCGTGGGCCCTAGACACGCGCCGCATGGGGTTGGCCGGTATTGGTCCGTTTCGTCGCGAAGGGGAATTATCAAAATACTTTTTGTGAAGTATCTCGTTGCCAACTGGAAGATGTACGTGGATACACGCGGTGCGGTGGCGCTGGCGCGCGAGGTTTTACGTTGGACACGCGGAAAAGAAAAGCTTCCCGAAATTGTGCTTTGCCCAAGCTTTCTGGCCATCCCGGAAGTGCAGAAAGTTCTTGGCCATAGCCGCATTCATCTGGGGGCGCAAGATGTTTTTTGGGAAAATGACGGGCCGCATACAGGGGGAATCAGCCCGCAGGCTCTTCATGCGGCTGGGTGCGCATTTGCGATTATCGGACACTCGGAGAGACGGCGGGAACTTGGCGAGACGGACGTGATGGTGGCAAAAAAAGTCTCGGCAGCTTTGGCAGCGGGACTCACACCTTTGGTATGCGTTGGGGAAACGAAAGAGGCGCATGAGGCGGGCGAGACATTGTTGGTCGTCCGCGCTCAAGTGCGCCAAGCGCTTGCGGGCCGTGCGCACGGACGTGTAGGCATTGTCTACGAGCCTCTTTGGGCGATTTCATTGTATGGGAAAGGGGAACCGGAATCCCCGGAAGCTCTGCGCGAAATTTTTGGCGGCCTCAAAGAGGAAGCGGGAGAGGACGCGATCCTTCTTTATGGCGGGAGTGTGGATGGGGCTAACGCCTATAGCTACTTACGCGAGGATGTGGTTGATGGAGTGCTGGTGGGGTACGCGTCGGTGAAGACGCACCAGCTTGGCGATATGCTTGCGGCCACGTGCAAAGCTTCTCATATATGATGATTCTTTTTTGGATAGCGCTTGTTCTCCTTATTGTTTCGCTTGCTGCACTTGTGTGGGTTGCTTTTCGGCACATGGCGCAAGTACGTGTGGTGAACATCCACACGGATGACAAGGCGCAACATGCACGAGTGAAAGAAGATATTATTTTGGAACGCGTGACGCGCACGTTTGCTCCCGCGCGGTTTTTCCTCCGTGTGCTCCCGCGCGTGGTTACATTTCTCCGCCGTGTTGGGC
Source organism: Candidatus Uhrbacteria bacterium (assembly GCA_016187485.1). Lineage (NCBI taxonomy): Bacteria > Candidatus Uhriibacteriota > Candidatus Uhrbacteria bacterium. The sequence continues at coordinate 37,384 of JACPJO010000001.1, forward strand.
GGCGCACGGTGCAAGAGCTTCGTACTCTGGAAAAACATTATGCGCATGTACGTGAGCGCGCACAGGCCCCCCTGCGCCGAAGTGGCGAGGCAGTGAAGCGGGCAATGGAGGAAGCGGCAGCACTCGTGCACGATGAACAGTATGCGGAGGCGGAGAAAAAATACATTGAGGTGATTTCTTTGCGCCCGCGGCATGTGGCGGCGTATGAATTTTTGGGGCGTTTGTATACAAAGATGGGAAATTTGGACCAGGCGGTGGAGACGCTTGCATTTGCGCTTCAGCTTGCACCGAACGACGCAAGCGTGCATGTGTCACTTGGCGAGGTGTATGGGAAAAAAGAAGAGTGGGCGCGCGCGCTTGCCGAGTTTGAGCGTGCCGTGGCGAAGCGTCCTGGGAATCCGCGCTATCTCGACTTGTATATTGAAAGTGCGCTCATTGCCAAGCGGCCAGAGGAGGCGGCAAGGGGAATTGCGCTGTTGCGAAAGACCAACAAAGAAAACCAAAAATTGGGGGAGTTTGATGCGCGTTTAGCCGCGTTGCAGGGCACGATGTAATTTGCTACTATCCGCCCCGCAGGCCGTTGTAGCTCAGTTGGTAGAGCACGTCCATGGTAAGGACGAGGTCACCGGTTCGATCCCGGTCAACGGCTCCACTCCGCTCTTTGAGCTTCGTTAGGAGTATTCCTAACGAGACCCGAAGGGTGAAGGGAGACAACATACGGGTAGGTACTCAAGTGGTCAACGAGGGCAGACTGTAAATCTGCTGGCTCCGCCTTCGAAGGTTCGAATCCTTCCCTACCCACCAGCTTCCTTTCCCGACAGACTTTCGTTCAGGCTTCTCCTTGTCGCCTTCACTTTCGTCTGTCGGCCGGTCGCTTTCGCCAAGCTCTGCTTGGCGAGGAAAGAAAAGAATTGGGTCGGAATTGCTAAACGCCGCCTTAGCTCAGCTGGTACCCGCCGTCCAGCAGCAAAGCTGCAGGACAGGCGGGCCCGCCGGCACGCCCGGAGGGCTGTGCGGCGGGGAGCAACGGTTTTGTGGGCTAGTTAGCACGTGCCGAGATAGCTCAGCTGGTAGAGCAACGGTTTTGTAAACCGTAGGTCACGGGTTCGAGTCCCGTTCTCGGCTCCAGACGCGCTTCACAGAAAAACATCCGGTCAAGCCGGAGTGTTTTTTGTTTCGACAGCATGCCGTTCATTGTTTCTTTGGTCAGTTTCAACTAACTCATCAACTCAGGGACGAAGGAAAACAGAAGACCGCACCCGAGAGTGAAGCGCACGAGAGCGGCTTCTGTGGGTGCGGTTGAAGGGTGGCGTCAGACAGAGTGCCTGACGTCGAGGACTAATCGTGGCCAGTTACACGCATCACTTCCTCGAGCGAGGTGACACCATCGCGCAATTTGGCGAGCGCGCTCACACGCAACGTCTTCATGCCACCGCGAACGGCTTCACGGCGAAGCTGCTCGGTCGTGGCACCGGCGGCGATCTGCTCGCACAGGTCGGAGGTGAGCGCCATGATCTCGTAGATGGCGATGCGGCCCATGTACCCGGTCTCGTTGCAGGCGGGGCAGCCAACGGCGCGCAGGCAGGTGTACTCGTCTGACTCGTCAGACGGCACTCCCAGGTCGAGCAGGGTCTGGCGCGGAACGTCTTGGGGCTCGCGGCAGGTCTCGCACAGACGCCGCACGAGACGCTGGGCGATGATCATCCGCACGCACGCGGCGATCTCGAAGGCGGGCACACCCATCTCCGTCAGACGCGCGATCGTGCTCGGCGCATCGTTGGTGTGCAGGGTGGAGAGGACCAGATGCCCGGTCATCGCGGCCTGCACGGCCGTCTCCGCCGTCTCGAAGTCCCGGATCTCACCCACGAGGATCACGTCCGGATCCAGACGCAGGAACGACCGCAGTGCGGCGGCGAACGTGAGTCCTGCCTCCACGTTCACTTCCGTCTGCTTGATTCCGAAGATGTCGTACTCGACCGGCTGTTCCACGGTGAGGATGTTCGTCCCTACGACGTTGATGTCGGAGAGCGCGGAGTAGAGCGTGGTCGTCTTGCCCGACCCCGTCGGACCCGTCACGAGGACCATGCCACTTGGAGCATGCAGGGCGGCACGGAACCCCTCGAGCTCTGAGGACTCCAATCCGAGCTTGGTCATGTCGAGCTGGAGCTTGCTCTGGTCGAGAATCCGGATGACCACGTACTCGCCGTGCTGGGTGGGAATAACTCCCACGCGCAGGTCGATGTTTCTCCTGCCGCCGAGCTTGAGCTTGATCCGGCCATCCTGGGGCTTCCGGCGCTCGGAGATGTCCAGGCGCGCCAAGATCTTCACGCGTGAGATGATCGCGTTGCGGTATTTGAACGGAGGCTTGAGCACGTCGTAGAGCACTCCGTCGATGCGGAACCGGACGCGCACCTGGCGCTCGAAGGGCTCGATGTGGATGTCGCTCGCGCGGTTCTTGATCGCGCTTGCCAGGATGAAGTTGACGAGCCTGATAACCGGTGCTTCGCCGGCGACTTCTTCAAGTTCTGCCGCGGTGACATCTTCCTCGGCATCCTTCTCCACTTCCAGTCCGTCGTCTGACAGCCCCAGTTCTTCCAGAGCGTTCTTGAACGTCTTGGCGGAGAGGTAGCAACGATCGATGAGAGCGTTGATCTGGCTTTCGGGAGCCACCACGACTTCGAGCTTGTGGCCGGTCTTGACCTCGATGTCGCGTCGCGCGACGAGATCCCCTGGGTCGACCATGACAACGGTCAAAGTGTTGCCCGACAGACTCAGGGGCACCATGCGGTAACGGTCCACGAGCATGCGCGGAATGAGCTTCAACACCTTGGAATCCGGTGAAGCCTCCGAGAGGTCTACGGGCTGGACGTCGAACTGCCTCCTCAACGCGTGGACGATTGCGTTCTCGTCGATCACGCCGTAGCGCACGAGCTCGTAGCTCAGAGGTCCGCCGGTCTGCTTGACGCGGTCCAGGGCTTCCTGGAGCTGAAGAGGAGAGATGTCCTTGTTGTGCACGAGCAACTCGCCAAGACGGGTATCAGAAGCTGATATCATGGTTTCTCCATGGGGGGTGTGAGACCCTTAAACACTATGGCAGATGCTGTGTCGGCTTTCAATACCGTGCGTGAAGGAGGAGCGAGACGGCTACGGCGACGTTTAATGATTCCAGCGTTCTCTCGTGCGAGATTTTAACGCTCGGCGCGGAGACGGGGAGGAGGATGCCTTGTCCCTCCGATCCGGCGATGACGGCAATGGAGTCTCCCGGGAGACTCTTGATATCCATGGCGCCTGGAGTGATTTCCAGACGGTAGAGCGGACGTTTCAGGTGTGGAAGGAGAGCGAGTGCCTCCTCACACGTTTTCTCCATCCACGGCACATGAAAGAGAGCACCCGCGCTCGAGCGAATCACTTTGGGGTTTCCTGAGTCAGCGCACTCGACGAGGAGGAGCGCGGCATTAAAGGCGAGTGCGCTTCGAAAAATCGTCCCGAGATTTCCCGGGTCTTGGACATGGTCGAGCACGACAAGAGTGTTCTTTGCCTCAACATCTTTTTTTGTCCACACAGGAAGTCGTGCCACGCCGGCAATTTCTTGCGGCGTTTCCGTTGTTACGAGTTTTTGAAAGTTTGGCGTGTCGTACGGCGTAAACGAAAAAAGCAACGAACGCCCCGCTTCTTTTACAAGGTGTTGTCCCTCGACCAACACAAGGCCGGATTCCCGCCGACCCTTTTTCGTGTGCGTCGCGCGCACCAATTTTTCCTGCGTCTGACTCAACACACTAAAAAATATGCCGCTCCTTTGAATGTCGCACAATCTCCCACGCTTCTTCTGCCGTATCTACAGCGCTCATGATCTTGAGGCTTATTGGGTGCAGGGTTTCGTATTCCTTCACCAATGTGCGTGAGATCCATTCAAGAAGAGGCGCCCAAAATGATTTTCCCACAAGGACAACGGGAATCACCTGCGCCTTTTTTGTTTCAATGAGCACGAGCATCTCGAAGAGTTCATCGAGCGTGCCAAACCCGCCGGGGAAGAAAATGTAGGCCTGAGCAGAGGCGGAGAGCATTACCTTTCTCGTAAAAAAGTAATGGAAGCCTTTACCGCGTGTAAGGTAGTCGTTTGCGCGCTGCTCCAGCGGCAGCTCAATATTTAGTCCAAGCGATTCGCCGCCGGCCTCGAACGCCCCTTTGTTTGCCGCTTCCATAAGTCCGGGTCCCCCACCGGTGATTACCGTAAACCCGCCCCGCGCCGCGAGCTGTCCAAACCGCTCCGCCTCTTTGTACCAATGCGACCCGCGCGGCAATTTTGCCGATCCAAACACCGTGACCTCTTTTTTGGATGTGGAGAGAAATTGAAATCCGTCCACGAACTCCGCCATGATGCGGAATATCCGCCACGTGATCTCGTTCATGCTGTGTGCGTGTTCAGCGTCTTTCGGATTCACCATGACATCTACCGGACAATTGGGAAATCGGCACAAGCTTGCCGACGCCTCCTTTTTGCGTTTAAGCATAGTGGAAGCTATTTTAGCATACTTTCAATACGTCGGAGGAGAGTATCTACGCCCTCGCCGCTTTGCGCAGAAACAAAAGCAGGGTGAAGTTCACGATAGGCTGCGCGCATGCGGGCGCGCTCTGCCCGCCGCACGCCATCCATTTTGGCGAAGACAAAAAGCATCGGCGCCTGACTTATGCCAAGTTGGCGGAGGATGTCCTCGACCACGACCATTTTCTCGTCGCGATGCGGATCGCACGCGTCCACTACATGCAAAATCACGTCAGCGTTTACTGTTTCGGCAAGTGTGGAGCGGAAAGCCTCAATGAGGTCTGGCGGAAGTGATTGGATAAACCCGATGGTGTCTGAAAGAAGGGCGATCTTTTGCGCATGGGGGAGATAGAGTTGTCCAATACGCGTATCGAGGGTGGCAAACAGTTTGTCGGCGGCATATTCCCGCCGTCCCGTGAGAGCGTTGAGAAGCGTCGTTTTCCCTGCGTTCGTATAACCGACGATGGACACGGTTTGCAAATCCTGCCGCCGGCGGTAAGCGCGTTGCCCCGCACGCATTTGCGCCGCATGCTCAATATCAGCCGTGAGTTTCCGCTCGCGTTCGCGCAAGTGGCGCTTCATGATCTCCGTGTTCGTTTCCCCGATGCCGCGTGTGCCGATGCCGCCGGTTTGCCGAGACAACTCGTGGCCCATGCCGAAAATTCTTGGCCCCATATGGCGCAAACGCGCCAGCTCAATCTGCAGCTTTGCTTCTTGGCTTGTGGCGTGTTTCTCAAAAATCTTCAAAATCAAATCCACGCGATCCCACACCTGCAAATGTTCTTTGCGCAGGAGTTCTTGAAGTTCGTAGACTTGCCTGGGCTTCAGCATCCCGTTGACGATGAGAAGTTGGGCGCGAAGCTCGCGAGCCTCGTTCGCGATTTCCTCCACCTTTCCCTTACCGATGTACGTATGGTGATCGGGAGTGCCGCGCCGTTGGAGCTTTTTTACGACGACCACTCCGCCGTAGGTGTGCACGAGCGATTCCAACTCCTCCAATCGCTCGAGCGCTTGGTATTTCTTCATGGTAGGAAGCACCAGGTCTATGAGGATGGCGCGAGGCCTATGCATACCCGTATCGTATCAAACAAAAACAGAGGGGCGAACCCTCTGTTCTGATTTGCTAGGCGAGAAGCGCGTCTTTTGCAGCCTTCGCGACGCGGAATTTGAGCACGGTCTTTGCAGGGATTTGAATCTGCTCGCCCGTTGCAGGGTTGCGGCCCATGCGAGCTTCACGGCGTTTCTTCACGAGTTTGCCCAGTCCAGCAAACGAACACTCTCCACTGTGCTTTACCTCTGCGTATGCGACGTCCACCATTGCGGCAAGTACCGCGGCGACATCTTTCTTTGCCACGCCGCTCTTTTCCGCGATGGCAGCGAGCATTTGAGACTTGGTCATTTTAGCCATAGACCTAAGTTAAAAGTAATAAGTACCGGCCTAGTATAGCACATTTCCCCAAAAAACAAGGGGTTTGTGGATAGCTATGCTATACTGGTCTTCTATGAAGCATCTTTTTTCCTTCATGGTTCTTGGTCTATTCCTCTTTGCTCGACCGGTCTTTGCGACGGTTGTCGGCTCGTTTGTGGGGTTGGAAGAAGATGTGCAATTCGATGCTATCTGGGTCTACGAAAATGACGATATTACGCTAATTTTAGACCCGATAAATGCGGGTGCCAGCCTCTATACAATCTTTGTTGGCGACGCGGATGCAGCCGGGTGTACCGTCCATTTGACGCATGTTTCAAGCGGGATAGCATCTCCGGCCGAGTATATCGCGCTTGGCACGGTTATCGAGTTAAGCTCTATCCAGATCGGGATTTTCGAGATCAATACGAACACGACGGTTCCGCGCTGTCACGTGGGCTATAACTTTACTACTTTGGGACCGGTGGATGGGGCGCCCGCTGCTCCAAACGAGCCGGAAGAGGCGCCGCCGGTGAGTGAGCCAGAGAGCGAAGACGAGCCCGAAGAGGTGTCTCAAGAAATTACAACATGCGCAGATACGGACGGCGGGAGTGAACGCTATGTGGCGGGAGCCATCACGCACTCGGGCAACGCGACGTTTGCGGGGGTGCCCAATCCTGCAGCGGACTTCTGTCTTAACGCGAACATCCTCCGTGAATATTATTGTACGCCCAACGAAGTGAACGGCTCACATGTCTCAACAATCACATGCGCCAACGGATGTGCCGCGGGACGATGTCTCACCGATGCGGATGTGGCGCTTGCCGAACCGGACCCAGAAGAAGATCTTGGTCCCTTCGTTTCCTGCACCGACTCCGATGGGGGCGTTTCGCCGCATCAAGCTGGTTCGGTGAGTGCCGAGTATGATCGCGCTCTACCGCAAACGTACGTGGATATTTGTAGTGGAGATACGCTTACCGAGTACGCGTGCAATGCTCATGCGGGGGAAGTGCAGACGGTTTCGTATACGTGTCCCGGCGGCTGTAACGATGGGAAGTGTCTTACGAATATGTGTCAGGATGACGACGGCGGAGACAAAAAATTCATCTTCGGACGCATGACGCACGACTTGGCCACGCTTCCGTCGCCTGTGTTTGACACGTGCACATCGAACAACAAAATCATGGAGTACACCTGCAATGCGAACTTCAACGACGGAAATCCGGAAAATGATAATGCCCGTCCGCGCACGTGCGCGCTCGGCTGTCTTACGGTGACATCGGACGCGGGGACGGTGAGCCGGTGTAAAAAGTTGGCCGATCTGTCCATCGCCGTTTCAGTGCAAAGTGCATTTTCGTGGCTGGTGAATCTGTTTAATTAGTTGCTGAGTTACCTTGTTGCCGAGTGGTTCTGTATGAACAAACGAGTTCTGCAAATTTATGTTGCGCATGCTCTGCGCTACCCCTGGAGCGTGACGGCTCTTTTGTTTGTCATTGTTGCTGCGCAAGCGCTTCACTTACTGGTTCCGTGGCTCTACAAACGCTTCTTTGATCTTCTTTTTTCCGGCGCAACGCCCGCCGTCCTTGCCCCGCAGCTTATCCAGATTCTTTTCTCTGTCTTTTTCTTAACACTTGGCGGATGGTTTTTGTGGCGTGCGTCTGGATTTCTCACCGCCGTCCTTCACCCGAAGATCACCAAAGATCTTTACGAAACGGCGTTCCGTTACCTCTTGCACCACTCGTACCGGTTCTTTGCAAATCACTTTGGTGGGTCGTTGGTCCGCAAGGTCGGGCGTTTCACGCATGCGTTCCATAATCTTGCCGATCAACTACAGTGGAAGCTGATCCCGATTACCGTCACGACGATCGGTGTTTTTATTGCATTGTTCCTCCGTCACCCGACTCTTGCGTGGATCCTCTTCGGTTGGCTGGTGGTCTTTATTCTGATGAACGCCGTTATTTCCAACTGGAAGCTTCGCTACGATAAGGAACGATCGGCGATTGACTCGGAAGTGACCGGGGCGCTCGCGGATGCGCTCACCAACAGTATTACGGTCAAGACTTTCGCGGGGTATACATATGAGGAAAGATTATTTCAGAATATTCTGGAGCGCTTTCGGCGCATCTGGAAGTTTTGCTGGAATTTGGCCGAGATCAACATGGCTGTGCAGACGTTTCTCATGATTCTGCTTGAACTTGGCATGATGTGGATGGCGGTATCACTGTGGACAAAGGGCCTACTGACAGCCGGCGACTTTGCGCTTTTGCAGGCATATCTTATCCGCATCATTGATACGATGTGGGACTTGGGACACGTATTCCGTGACATCTACGAGCAAGTTGCTGATGCGTCCGAAATGGCGGAGATCATTGATACGACGCCGGAAGTAGGGGACAAACCCAGAGCTAAGGCTCTTGCGGTGCGGCACGGGGAAATCCAGTTTGATCACGTAGTCTTCAGCTACAGGAAGACGCGGCCGATTTTGAATGACCTAGACTTAACGATCAAGGCCGGTGAGAAAGTGGCGCTTGTGGGACCGTCGGGAGCAGGGAAGTCTACGGTTACGAAACTCATGTTCCGATTCTTCGATCTGGATGCGGGCGCCATTCGCATCGATGGACAATCTGTGGCGGATGTGACGCTCGAGAGTTTGTGGGAGCATATCGGTTTGGTGCCGCAAGAACCGATTCTTTTCCACAGGACGCTCATGGAGAATATTCGCTATGGACGGCGTACGGCCACGGACGAGGAGGTCGTCCAGGCGGCGAAGAAGGCACGATGCCACGAATTTATTGTAGCTCTGCCGAATGGGTACGGCACCTTTGTGGGCGAGCGCGGAGTGAAACTCTCCGGCGGGGAGCGCCAGCGCGTTGCCATTGCGCGAGCGATTCTCAAAGACGCACCGATTCTCGTGCTTGATGAAGCGACGTCGAGTCTCGACTCGGAATCGGAAGCGATGATTCAGGAGGCTTTGCGCGCGCTCATGAAGGGAAAAACGACGATGGTTATTGCCCACCGCCTTTCCACCATCATGCAGATGGACAGGATTGTGGTTATGGAGGGGGGAAAGATGGCGGACGAGGGGACGCATGCCGAGCTTCTCAAACGTCACGGAACCTACAAAAAGCTTTGGGAAATTCAAGCGGGCGGTTTTGTACATTGACGTGTTCTTCACGATGTGCAAATCTACGCTCTTCTTTGAGGCGATGCCGCTTTAAAGAATGGAGGGTTCATCCATGAGGCCTATCGTTTTTCTCCCCGGGGCCTGGGGCAACCGAGATCAAGCCATCGGATACTGGACGCGACGCATCCGCGAAGGGCTTTCACCTCCTGCTTTGCACTCGTTCATTCCGATGGGCTACGATCGCGATGCGCGCACGCAGAAGCAGGTCGTTCGGCACCTCATCGAGGGCATTCGGCGCAGTGTCGGCGTGTTCGAGATCCGATCCGGCGTGGACGTCATCGCCTACTCGTGGGGGGCGTACTTGGCCTGCATGGTCGGCACGCTCCAGCCCGGAATCATCCGGCGTGCCGTCTTCATCTCGGGGATGCCGCACATCGGGTTCGGGCTCTGCAACACCCTGCGTTTTGCACGAGCGGCACCCAGCTGTCTCTTCGCGGCGCTGGGAGGCTCCTTCGCCCTGCGCAGCACGCAGGAGGTCCACCGATGCTTCTTCCCCGGGGTCGTTCCAGATGACGGACTCGAGGGGGAGGTTCTCGCGCATATGCATCCCGAGCGCACCTCTGCGATCCTGCAGCTTCTGCCGGGACCGCAGCAGATACGGGCTGAATCGCCGATCTTCCGTGTGCTCGCTCTGCGCGCGCCAGACAGACAGGACGTCTTCAGCGCTGGCGCCAACTACCAGGGAGGCGTGGACGTGACGTGCAAGGTCATGCCTGACTGGACACACGGGACAATCCTCACATCGGCGATGAGCGACGTGACACATCGTGTCATCGAGCCCTGGTTCACCGCTCGCTAGGACATCTTCTCTTCTCTGCCAGGCCTAAGGCCTGGTTTCTGTTTGACTTCCTCTTTTTGCTCGCGTACTGTCTTGCACGGAGGTTATGTCGGATGACACGACAAGAAATCTGCGACAGTGTCGGACGTGAACACGCCAATACGGTCACGCGCCGTCTCGAGAAGGCGGGGCTTCCGTGCCCCCGTCTCGCGATTCAACTCGGTGACGGGTTCGAACTCTCCGAGTTCAAGCAGGTGCAGTCCTTCCCCCTTCGGGAGACCTTCTCGGGACTCCATGACCTTCCCGAGTTGGACCCGCCGCGCGCAATTTCCTACGGCTTCCTGCCCTGGGACATTCCGGTCCTGGTGACTCCTCGCATCTCGCTTCACGAGCGCAATCCCGTGACGGGTCGCGGTGACGCGCGCAACTGGGTGCGACTCCTCAACGACACCCTTGTCTTCGCAGGGTGCACGCGGCTTGTCATCCTCACGGAGGCGGGAAGCATCAATGCATTCATCCCGGGCGATCTCGTCACCGTGCGGAGCGTCTCCACCATCTTCATGCGCGACTGGCCGATGTACCAGGGGGAGGCCTGCCAGCCTGACCGGGCGCTTTCCCGGGAACTGGCATTGGTCGCCACGCAGGCATCCATTCAAGCGGACGTGGATCTCAAGATGGGCAAGCATGTGTACTGGCACGGGCCTGGCATCGAGACGGAGGACGACAAGCGCATCATCCGGCAGCTGACGGCGGCTGAGCTCATCAGTATGTCGGTGCTGCCCGACCTCGCGGTGTGGGCTTTGCATCCGGACACGGCCGTTCTTCCTCTGGCACTTGTCACGAACGGCATCAACAACCCGTTCAATCTCGAGCACAACCAGCGTCACGTGGCGGAAAGCAAAGAGAGGATCACACCGATCCTCTCGAAGCTCATCCCGCTCCTGGCACGCTAGTCGATGTTCTTTCTTCCCGGGGCGCGCGTATACGCGCTCTTTCTATTTATCTATAGAGTAGGTGAGATACACAATCATAGTCCCCTCAATCGTTCCCGGTGCAATATCAGGCGCCGCACCGCCGCCTCCCATCCCAAGACTTTCCCTCGCGTAGTACATCGGCGGCACGCCCTCATTGAACCCCTCACTATAGCCCACGATTTTCATGTTTTTGAGTTCGAGGCTTGTGCGGATGATCTCGGCTTGCTCTTTGGCTTTTTCGATCGCCTCTTTACGCGCGACATCTTTGGCATCGGTTGAATCGTCTACGGTTAAGTTTGGTCCGGAGATGCTCGTGGCCCCGTTTTTGCCAGCCATCGCAAGAAGCGGCGAGACTTTGCCTGTGTCGCGCACCTTCACCGTAATAGTTTGACTTACTATCCAACCAACGGATTCCAACTCATTCTTCTCTTGATTCCAGCGGTTATCTTCGTACACGTTGTATTGGCTAGTTTGCACATCGGCCTCGGGAATGCCAAGCTCCTTGATCTTCTGCAAGAGAGTGTTACCGATCTGTGTGTTTTTCTCTTGCGCCGCAGCGACATCTTTTTCTTTTGTCTCTACGCCAAGCGTAACGGTGGCAATGTCGGGCACCTGACCCACCCGCGCCTCGCCGGTCACGGTGATTTGGTGCTCATAGGGAACAGGCTTACCGATCTCTCTGGCCTTAAGAAGGCTCAAGAGGGATGAGACTGCAAGAAAGAGCGCGAGCAGGATAATGGCCGCGTAGAGCGCACGCTCCATGCGTGGTTGGTCGGAGAAATTCATAAAGAAAATTAAAGTTTTTTACGGAAGAGACAAAGAGCCACAAAACCGCCGATGCCGCCCAAGAACAGGTCGAGCATCGTGTCGCCAATCGAGACTTGCGACTTGGGCCAGTCAAAACGCGCGCCCACGGTGTTGTCGAGAATGTACTCATGGAATTCCCACGCCACGGCAATAAGAAGGGTGAAACCGACCACAAACAGTGTGTGGTACCACCAGGGGTGTCCCGCCAAGTGGTGCTTGTCGGTCATGTGGTGGTGGATGGCAAGCCCTAGCATACCTATGGCAAAGCCGCCGGAAAAGTGCATGAGGCTATCGAACTCAAACACGGAGAAATACAGACCTGTGGTGATCGCGATGACATGGGTGACAAGAACGAGGGCGATGGTAAGAAAAGCGAATCGAAAGGGCATAGAAGAACTACAGTATAGCACGAATCATTGACACGAAGGGCCCAAACCGCTATCATCCGCGCGTATTTCTATGGAAAAACGCACAGACATCCGAAACGTGGCAATCATTGCCCATGTGGACCACGGCAAGACGACGCTGGTGGACGCGCTTCTGAAACAGTCCAACACTTTCCGCAACGCCGAGGCCATGGGAACGACGATCATGGACTCAAACGAGCTCGAGCGCGAGCGCGGGATTACGATTTTCAGCAAGAATGCCGCCATCGTGTGGAATGGCGTGAAGATCAATATTGTAGATACGCCGGGGCACGCGGATTTCGGTGGCGAGGTGGAGCGCATTATGAGCATGGTGGACGGGTGTCTTCTGCTTGTTGACGCGAAGGAGGGGCCGATGCCGCAGACAAAATTCGTGTTGAAAAAAGCCATTGCAGCCGGACACAAAGTGGTGGTGGTTATCAACAAGATTGATAAGAAGGATGCGCGGCCCGAATGGGTTCTGAACAAGACGTTTGATCTGTTTGTAGATTTGGGAGCGACCGATGAGCAAGCGAACTTTCCGGTTATTTATGCCTCGGCTATCCAGGGACTTGCGGGGCGCACACCGGAGCTCTCTCTCATGAAAGATGTGACGGCGATTTACGAAACGATCGTGTCGGACATTCCTGGGCCCACTGTGGATGCAGACGGCCCCATGCAGATGTCGGTGGTGAACGTCCAATATGATGCGTATAAGGGCCGGCTTGCGGTAGGACGACTGGTGCGCGGCACGATGCAGACAGGACAAAGCGTGACGCACATCCACCGTGATGGCACACAAGCCGCAGGGAGGGTGACAACGATCGAGGTGTTTGCCGGATTGGCACGCACGTCGGCAGAGGAAGTCCACGCCGGGGATATTTTGGCAGTTGCGGGCATCGAAGATGTGGGGATTGGGGAAACACTCGCCGATGCGGAGGCGCCCGAGGCACTGCCGGTACTGGAAATTGAAGAACCTACCGTGAAGATGACGTTTGCCGTCAATACGTCGCCGTTTGCGGGGCGCGAAGGGGAGTTTGCGACTTCACGTCACTTGAAGGCGCGGCTCGACCGTGAGTTGCAGAATGATGTAGCGCTCCGTGTGGAGGAAGGAAGCGGCGAAGGAGCTTTTATTGTTTCCGGCCGCGGGGAACTTCACTTGGCGATCTTGATAGAAAAAATGCGTCGGGAAGGATATGAACTGCAGGTATCGCGTCCTCAAGTCATCATGAAGACCGTAAATAAGGTGGAGATGGAGCCATTCGAGCAGGTTTCCATCGAGGTGCCAGAAAACATGGCGGGCATTGTGATTGAGCATATGGGCAAGCGCCGGGGAGAGATGAATGACATGAAGGTTGAGGGTCCAACCGCGTTTCTTGAATTTGAAATTCCTACGCGCGGGCTCATCGGATTTCGTAATGAGTTTCTTACCGACACGAAGGGGCAGGGGATCATGAACAGTCTGCTGTTGGGGTACCGTCCACGGACGGGCGAGGTGGCGACGGGGGTGCACGGGTCCATGATTTCGATGGAGAATGGAGCTACGATGGGGTATGCGCTGACGAATTTGCAAGAGCGCGGGATGCTCTTCTTGGGGCCGGGGGTTGAGGTATACGAAGGCATGGTTGTGGGGGAACACTCGCGTCCTGAAGATATTGAGGTCAATCCCTGTAAAGAAAAAAAACTGAGCAATATGCGCAGCAAAGGGGACGGCGTGTCCGTCGGCCTCGCGCCGTACCGCGATATGACGCTCGAGCAATGCTTGGAGTATATTGGAGACGATGAACTGGTCGAGGTGACCCCGAAAAATATTCGTATGCGAAAGGCCATCCTTGTATCTCACCTTCGCCGCCGCGCGAATGCGGCGGCTCTGTAACGTCATGGACACTGTTCGGCTGAACAAATTTTTGGTAGATGCGGGCGTGTGCTCGCGGCGCGAGGCCGACCGGCTGATTGAGGCTGGCAAAGTAAAGGTGAATGGCGCACCGGCTGTTCTTGGGCAAAAAGTTCTCCCGACCGACCACGTACGCGTGCTTGGGCGGACGGCGCACATAAAAAGAGAGCGCGTGTATTTGGCGTATCACAAACCTGTAGGGGTGATTTGCACAAGCGATCCCACCGCGCGTGACAATATTATTGAGGCCGTGGGGTATCCCGATCGTGTATTTCATATCGGACGTTTGGACGTGGCCTCATCTGGACTCATCCTTCTCACCAATGATGGGGGAATTGTGAATAAAATCTTGCGCGCGGAAGGGAAGCATGAAAAAGAATACATCGTGCGCGTGGAACGCCCGATCACGGCTGCGTTTGTGGAGCGGATGCAGAAAGGGGTGATGCTCGATGGGCAGAAGACGCTTCCCGCAAAGGTTGCGCGTATGGGAGCGGATATTTTTTCTCTCACGCTTGTGGAGGGACGCAATCGCCAAATCCGCCGCATGTGCGAAGCGCTTGGATTCAAGACCGTGTCTCTTAAGCGCATCCGTGTGATGCACATCACGCTCGACAACCTCCCGCCCGGCAAGTGGCGCATGCTCACCGATGAAGAGCGCCAAAAACTCCTCGCGCGCGTGGTCTAGCGTGAGTGGCTTTTGCGAGGCCTGCCGTATGGCTCGCGAGGACATCCATACTGTCAACGATGTTCTCCCCGGACATGCAGGCGAGTTGGAGATCCGTGCATCCCAAGACTATGTGCGTGTTACCGATACGCGCAAGCATATTTTGCAGAAATTCTCCACACATACCCCCTCCATGCTTGCCGAGTAGTCCCATGATTGCCTGATCCAACAGACACTGATCGGCCGGGTGGGGAAGAGACACCGCGACGTGATGTTTGGCTAAGGCATGTTGGTACAATCCGGTCGCTCTGGTGCGGCTGGTCATAAGAACGGTACACGATGTCCACCCGCGCCGCGCAACTTCGGCGGCGGTCAGCTCAATGATATTCGTGAGAGGGATGGGACTTGTCGCTTGCAGCGATTCGTAGAACTCGTGCACCGTGTTGCAAGGAATAACAATGTGCGTGCAGCCAGCACGTGCAAGCCGTTCTTGTCCTTGAGAGAGGCGATGAAAATAGTAGGACGTGTGTTGTCCGCTCGCGATGTATTCTTTTTCTTTTTGAAGGTTGAGCGGCAAACTCCAAATACACACGGCGGGACGCGACGTCGTAGTAGCTTTATGGATGAGAGATTGGTAGAACTTGGCGGTTGTTTCTGGGCCGAGGCCTCCTAAGACGCCAACGATAGGTTTTTTCATAGGTAATGATGTTCATGCAAAACAAAAACGCCCCAATTGGGCGCTGGCTTGCAGGAACGCAAACAACGCCCAATCAGGGCGAGGTATAGAATATTTGGTGACAATTTACGAACATACTACATGGACTTTAACACAAACACTTTAAAAACTCCAAGCCAGGAGCGCTGTCATTTCTCTTTTGGCGTCTCCACCGTTACCCACGTATCATCTTCCGCACATTTATACACGACGCGATCATATGTATTCCCGCCGCCCGTGCTCGTATCTTGGCGGTCGAAAGCCATAGTGCGACTGCAGGTTGGACATTGCATACTTTCTTATGTTACCTTTCTTGCGCAAACACGCATAGGGGTGTAGTGAAATGGTATCACGAAGGTCTCCAAAACCTTTATTCTGGGTTCGAGCCCCAGCGCCCCTGCCAGAAAACTCCGAGTCCTTGACTCGGAGTTTTATGATAGACTGTTTCCTGTATGAACAATGAGCGGGTGATCCAAATCTACGACAAGATCGCGGAAGAATATGCGCGGAGATACGATCCGATTGAATCCGAAGAGGACCTTGTCTTTCTAAAAACATTCTTAGACCATCTGAAACCCGGCTCTTATGTTGCCGATATCGGTTGTGGAACTGGCTACTCAACTGGATACTTCACCAAGCATGGAATGAGCGCCGAGGGCATTGACTTGTCCTCCAGCATGATTGCCATTGCAAAAAGAAATTATCCAGAGATTTCTTTTTCGGTTCAAGATCTAAGACTCTGGATGCCGAAAAAATCTGTCAACGCAGTCTGGGCCGGGTACTGCCTTTTTCATCTTGAACAAGACGACTTTGAAAAAACGCTCGCTAACATTCGATCCTACCTAAAACCGGGAGGTGTATTCGGCCTTGTGATGCAGGAAGGCGAGGGACAGCTGGAAGCGGACGAACCACTTCTTCGAGGAGCAAAAATTTACATTCACCTGTATACAGAAGAAAGTCTCAGACAGATTTTGGAAAGGCATGGCTTTACCGTTGTTGAAGTGAAAAGAAAAAAACCCATGTATGCAATGGAATTTGCTTATAACAAGTTGTTGATCATAGCGACATGACCAGCGCAAAAGATCTCCTCGGTAATATAGTCGACGTCATAGTCGACCGTCCTCTCGGATCAAAACACCCAACGCACGACTTTACGTACCTAGTGAATTACGGCTTCGTCCCAGGGACGCAATCGCCCGATGGAGAGGAACTCGATGCGTATCTTTTGGGTATCGATAAGCCACTTCAAAACTTCCGTGGTCGGTGTGTCGCTATTATCCACCGAACCAACGACGATGACGACAAGCTGATCGTCGTACCGAGCGACATGACGATCACCGATGACCAAATCCGTCAGGCGACTCATTTTCAAGAACAGTACTTCCACTCCGAAATTATTCGCACGCAAGAGTTCTAGCCTCACTCACTAAGCCCCTGTCACGTTGGTCGCGACCGACGTAGCCCGCTACGAAGCCGGCCGTTTCAAACGGGCGGTTTTGTGTTAGCATAGCTGCAAAGTTTCCTATCTGAATGTTCCCGTCTATGCGAACCAACCTATTGTATAAAATCTTGATAACAGGTTACTCATTTTCAATATTTTCAGAGGCGGTTATTTTACCCATTTATGCGGTGTTTGTGCAGGGCATTGGCGGTGATATTTTGGATGCAGCCGGGGCGATGGCTGTTTTTTTGATTACACAAGGATTATTCACGATTGTTACCCATCGTTTTTTCTGGGTTCATCGGCACAGCATTCCCGTGATGGTCGGCGGCTGGGCGGTGTGGGTATCCGGGATTGCTATGTACCTCATGGTTTCCAACGTCTTGACTTTGTTTATTGCCCAAATATTTATCGCCCTAGGAAACGCCATTGCCGATCCGATATTCGACAAAGAATTAGCTCGCCACACCGACCATAAAAATGAAGAATTTGAATGGGGAGTTTTTGAAGGTAGCCAATCGATCATTCAAGGGGTAGCCGCTGTAATTGGAGGACTCATCGTTTCTTTATTTAGTTTTCAGGTTTTGATTTATCTCATGGTTGCGACAGCGACTGTTTCTCTTGGGATGATCATTTTTTATTACTCGAAAATCCGGAAAGATGTATAGATGGAAACCGATTACATCACTCTGTGAAGACATGGCGATGGTTCTCACCTCGCTTGCGAACCCCTGCCACGAAAGCATCAGCTCAACCAGTCTGGTGTTTTTGTTTTCAGGTTGCTACCCTTCGATTGGATTTAACCTCGTGTATGGCTACCACACACAAAATACTCTTGTTCGGCAAAGCAGGGTCAGGCAAAGACACGCAGGCAGATTTGTTGGCCGCGCGGCTTGGGTTAGTCAATCTCTCCATGGGAGGCATTTTGCGCGCCGAAGTGGCAGGCGGATCGAAGACCGGCAAGAAAATCGCGCACTACTTGGAGCGAGGTGAGATCATTCCTCATGATATCGGCCCGCGATTGATGAGGTCCCATGTGTTGGAAGAGACCACGCAGCGGTCCGGATATGTTGTGTCGGGTTTTCCACGCACATTGGACAGCTTCCAAACTTACCTGGCGTTTGATGCGCCCACGGCACTCGTCGTATTACACGTGCCCGACGAAGTCGCACGCGATCGACTGATCGCTCGCAGGCGACACGATGATTACGAGGAGGCAATCAACAAACGCTTAGAATTGTTTCGAGAAGTAGACGAGCAGACCATTGCGTGGGCCAAAACACATACCGCTATTCCGGTGTTTGAGGTCAATGGTGCCTTGTCTGTGAAACACGTGCACAAGACAATCCTTGAGATGGTCTCCGAATCGTTTACCAAAGAGTAATTTTAAAACGTCCAGGAGCTGGTCATCTGTGCAAACGTTGGTATGTGTGTAGTAGAGGGCATGTTAAACAAGAGACTCTGTTGCCAGAGTCTCTTGTTTAATGAAATGAGATGTTTGAGGCCAAGTTACTTCTTCCCAATATACTTCACCAGTGCAATGATGCCGAGGACGACGAGGATCCAAAGCAAGAGAATCGTGAGTGAACCGAACCCGGAACCAAAGCCCATCATGTTTGAATAAAAACTCATCATAGAGATGTGAAAAAATGAATAAGAGAGTGGAATAAGAACCATTATACTCTTCATTCATCAAAGACGAGAGTCAAGGGAGGAGGTAGTAGAGACGGCGTGTCCCCGATTTAGTAAGCAGGAATCTTTGTACTTCCAGCTCGTGCAAATGAAACAAAAGGGAAAATGTGCTTGTTTTTCCCGCACGAAGGGGATCTGACCCAGAAATACTTCGACAGACAAGATACCCACCGAACGGTTCGCACAACCAGTCGGAATTTCCCGCGCCTTTCCCATTGATGTCTACGTCCGTGATTACCTGTTCCGGGAGATTCTTGAGATCTATACCGAGAGCAACAACGCCGTTTTCTTGGTTTTGTATGGAAATGCGCTCCTCCACGACATTTGGTTCGAAATACGGCGCACGTTCCCTGCTGAATCGAATGAAGGGTGCTTGAGTCCACCGAACGTGATTACTCATTGGCAAAAACGATGAGAGGTCGGCATCGTCCGTGATTTTTTCTTTTGCTTTATCTACGGCCCATGTTGCCGCTTCAAAACCGAACGTTGCAGCCAGAAACGAGCCGAGACCAAGAAAGCCACGAAACCATCTCCCGATTTTTCCGAAAACACCTGGCCGAATGTTTGATGTTGATGCAAGAGGGCGCAACGGTTTGTTGTGCTCTGCGAGTTCCTTAATCATCTTCTCGCGCAGACGTGCCTCATCGGTGAGAGGGGGATGTGCAGGCTTGCCGGTGAGATTTTCAAGCTGTCTCGTTAGCCGGGCTTTTTCCAGCAGGAGGTCCTGTATTTTCTTAATGACACGTTTTGACGAAAACCTGTCAAAAAACGTACGATGGACGTTCTTATTATCGCGGATGTAGCGTTGCAGAGTCTCTTCGTAGTGGGGGCCGTAGGATTGTAGGCGTCTTTCGCACTTCACCAATGTGCGACGAATAATCTGCTCGTCACTTTGTCCAAGCAGACGCCAAAATTTTCGCGCAAGCCACTCAACGAACGATTCCTTCGCCGGAATGGTTGGTTTGACACTCGGCATATGCCTTTATTTTAGCACATATGTCCTACGTTCATTCTTGAAGGATGGAAAAGCCATCTTCTGATAATCATCCACAGAGCGGTACTCACCTTTTGTGAGCAGTGGTACCATTAATGCTGATCGGCCAGTTAATGGCCCATAAAATTTTTCCTATGACGACACCATCGTCTTCTCACGCCGCTCGCATCGGCGGTTTTCTTGTTGTTCTTTATGCGGTCTGTCTTATTTGGCCCGCTGTATTTCCCTATGAAGCGGCGGTCCGTGAATTCCATCTTCTCTCACTCAAACTGGCGTTCCCGGGTTTTCAGGGAATGGCTGTGGGGAGCATTATATGGGGTGGTGTGTTGAGTTTTGTATACGGATTCGTCGGTTCCTACATTTTCCACGCACTTCATAAGAACTGCTGCAAGTAAGCGTGAAATACATGTGTAGGAGAGACGGCCCACGATGTGGGCCTAATGGTTACATTTTCGGAATCTGATCAATTGCTCGTGCAAGAATGAAATCGTTTTCAGTTAGTCCATTCGCTGCGTGTGTTCTGAGAGAAACTTTCACGCGGCCCCAGCCAATTTCAAGATCGGGGTGATGCCTCTCGGCTTCCGCAATCTCTCCAACCTTGTTTGCAAACGCCAGCGCGTCCTTAAAGTTTTTGAATTTCCATTCTCGCCGAATCGAGCGCTCTTCCTCCACCTTCCACTGTGCGTCAATTTGTTGCACTAACTCCCGCACGTTCTCTGATGAAAGCGCGGTAGCCCCGCCCTCGCACGGCACGCAGTGTAATTTCATAGGTGGATGATGTTCACAAGCACTCTAAAACGTTCGGCCCATGGCGTCAATTTTCTGTGTCTTGGAACCTTCTTGGTCAGCTCGTGAGTGGTTTTGTGCTAAGATGATGCCGATATGCTGCGGATTCTCAACTTTTTCAGACGTGAATGGGCGTATCTCTGCGAGGTGTCGGTTGATCAGCGACGATTGCTCGGCGGAGCCTTTCTTTACGGCGTAGCGACACCGGTTGTTTATGTCTTCTCGAATACCTATTTGTGGCGCCAGTCGGCAGACCCCATCGTGCTTGCTCTTTTTAATACAGGATTTTTTGGCGGTCTGTGGTTTGGTTTTCTTGGGAACGGCCTTCTTTTGCGCCGGTTTGCTTCGCCGCGACTCTATTTTCTTGGCTGTCTTCTACAAGGTCTTGTACCGATTACTCTCGTAACTCTGCATGCAAAGGCCGATAGCGTCGCTCTTCTTCTTGGACTCGTTTTGGGCGTCGCCGGCGGTTTTTATTGGGGCAATCGAAATTATCTCACGTCGGAACTCACTGTAGGACCGCGCCGGCTAAAGTTCATCAGTCTTGAGTCTACGGCCACTCTTCTTGCGGCGGTGCTTTCCCCAGTCATTACCGGTTGGCTCTTGGTGCTTGGTGAGCGCACCGGATGGTATACAACGCAAAGCGCGTATCAAGTAGCGGCCGGGTTTGCGTTTGTCGTGCTCATTGTGGCAGGGCTTCTTGTGGCGCACATCACGCACGTACTTCCTCCGCTTGAACATCTGCGCATTCATTCGCGGAGGGGACGGTGGAACCAATTGCGCCTGCTGGAAGTTTTCAACGGATTTGTTGACGGCCTTGAGGGGGCGATCCCGCTCGTGATCCTGCTTACCTTTGTCGGTCTTGAGCACGCCATTGGCACGATTGATTCTTTGGCGGCCATCCTTGCCTCTCTCGGACTCTATCTCATCGGCAAGTGGGCACGGCACGATCATCACATCAACCTTCTCCGCCTATGGGTCGTGTTTACGTTTCTTGGCCGCGCTCTCTTTAGTCTTCTTTACTCAACGGCTGGCGCACTTGTTTTCTACACGGTGGAGGGGTTTGTTGGGGGGTTCCGGTGGAATTCCATGGTGAGTGTGGTCTACGAGACGATTGACCGCGAGCAGGACGGGCAGGCGAGCGCGCGGCGCTACGCGTACCTTACCGACCGCGAGCTGTTTCTCAACGCTGGCCGTGTTTCCGCCCTTCTCTTGTTCATTGTTCTTTACGCGAACGCCCCTGAATTCACCATCCGTTACGGGCTTCTTCTCGGTCTTGCCGCCCAGATTCCTTTGCTGGTACTTGCGAAGAAACAAATTCGTCCGCGAGCGCAGTTAGATTCGCCACTCTGAAAGATTTTCCCTGCCCACACGTCTACTGGCAGAAGGGAGACGTATAGGCGTAAGATAAAAAAGAGATGACCGTCACATAGTATGACGCCCCAAGAGAAGTTCCTGGAAGGCTACGACAAGTACGCAGATGCGATCTTTCGACACTGCCTGTTTCGCATCTTTTCCCGCGAACGGGCGGAAGAACTAGCTCAGGAAGTTTTTACCCGCACATGGGCGGTTATGTGTCGAGGAGAGCACATCCTTAATTTCCGCGCGTACCTCTACCGTGTGGCGAATCATCTCGTGATTGACGAGGTGCGGAAGAAGAGGCCCTCCCTCACGGTAGACGAACTGCTGGAAAAGGGGATTGAGCCCTCTACGGACGAACACAAGCGCCTTCCGGACCTTCTCGAGGGACGTCGAATTTTAGAAAGACTGGAACAGCTGCCGGAGGACGATCGCGAAGTCCTTCTTCTGCGCTATGTGGACGGACTCGGTCCCAAAGAAATCGCCGACCTTCTTCATTGCGAACCCAACACGGTCTCTGTGCGAATCCACCGGGCCGTGAAACGTCTGCGTGACCTCTATGTTTAACACGCCATTACGACAACTTAAGGAGCTCAAAAAAGCACGGCTTTCTTTGGATCGCCGCGCGGCTGTTCGCGAAAACGTAAAAGCGTTTATGGCGGCCAATCCCGTAAGAGACGCGGAGGCGTTCCGTCACATAGGACAGATGCGGCCGAGCATCTTTTATCTACTTCACTTTAAACCTATGATCGCTATCATTCTTGCTCTCGCCATTTTGGCGGGGGGTGGAGCGTCCGCGGCGGCGCAAGGCGCTTTGCCGGGAGATGCCCTTTACCCGGTGAAGACCGAGGTGAACGAACGCGTGCGCGTGTGGTTTGCGGGAGATACAGAAGCGCGTGCGCACGTGGAAGCGGCGCTGGCCGAACGACGCTTGGAAGAGGCGGAGAAATTGTCGGTGCGGGCGGACATTGGAGCAGATGCAGAGGAACGGATTGAGGCAAACTTCGACGCATTCGCGAAGCGTGTGGCTGACCGTGCAGCAAGGCTTGAGGCAGACGGGAATGCAGGAGCCGCGGCGGCAGTAACCGCCAGGTTCGAAGCGGCGCTTGAGGCGCACAGTGACATCCTTGCACGTCTCAAAGAGGCACAGGAGGCACAAATAGACGAGGATGACGATGATGCGGCGGTGCTTGGAAAAATTCGCGTGCGCGTAGAGAATCGCCGTGAGGACGCGGGCGAAGCACGCGCGCGTGTGGAGGCGAAACTTCGTGCAACAGTCGAAAATGCGCCCGATATAGAGGCGGCGGCGCGTGGACGGCGCCAGGTGGTAGAGAATAAAATTAGAGAAGTGTCGCTCATGCTTGAGCGGGTGGGTGGGCGCGTGAGCGCGGAGACGGCGGCACAGGCGGCGGCGAAGGTTGAGGCAGCCAAAGCGCTTCTCGCGAAGGGAGATGCGTCTGTGGAGGCAGAAGCGTATGCGCAAGCCATTGCAGATTATACGAACGCGCATATCGAGGCACAGAATGCCCAGCGTCTCATTGTGGCGAATATGGAACTCGGTATCTCTGCCATACTTGGGGCGACGGTAAGGGCAGATCGTGGTGACGAGGAGGAAAAGAGTGACGAGAAAAATCAAGCACAGAAAGAGGACGAAGATCGTGACGAGGACAAAGAAGAGGTAAATGAAGTCGAGGCAGAAGTCGATGTGGGAGCGGACACGTCTGTAGGAAATGTCCGCGCGAACATCAATGCAGGTGCCAGCGTTAATCTCCGATAGAGAAAAATCAAAAGAACCGGCTTTCGCCGGTTCTTTTTTGTGGGATTATCGAGAGGTAAGACGCTGCGCAAAAATATCTTGGAAGAGGACTTCTGCATCTTCCGTGTACAGTCCCACACGGCCGGTAGTGTCGAGGATGTCGTTCTCACTCATGGCGTAGCGCGCAACTTCTTGTCCATTGACGAAGACAAAGATACGGCTGCTTCGTACGACAAGTGTTACATCGTAGCTTTGGCCGATGGGAAAAGAGAGGTCCCCGACGCGCGAGGTGTATAAAAAGTTTTGCTCTCCAGGCCCGAGGTACTCACCAATCTCCACGCCATATCCATCCGGTTTCAAGATAAGATATTTAAAACGGCCGTCCGGCTTGTAGTCAAACAAGAGCCAGCCGGTTTCCCACGGGTTTGGAGGCGAACCGGTACGCAATTGTCGGACAGGTGTCATGGTCGTGCGAAACACGTAAGGTTCCGAGAGCGGGTATTTGGCAAGGACAAGAGACGCGTGTGTCTCGCTCGGTTCCACAGATGCTTTGGGTACAAGAGACCATGTGCCGTTTTCAAAAAGATTTGTCCCGTACCCATTGTAGACGTCGAGCCATCGGCTTGGTTGCGTAAGGTACGCGGCATGGGTTTGCGGGGCAAAGAGGATGAAAAGAAGGAAAATTGAGGCGAGAAATTTCATATAAAAGCACCTTAGCACAAACGAAAGAAGCGCCAAAGCGCTTCGAGAAAGAAAGGACTCTAGAGGCCGGCGAAGGCGAAGTCGTAGCCCTCGCGTGTGATAGCGAAGGTGCCATCGCTCTTCTTCACGAGCCAGCCCATGCCAACCAGGTGGCGAAGAGCGCCCGCCGCCGACCGCGGGTTGTCGTAGGGAGGCGCGATGGTTTCGAGAGCGTCTTCCCGCGAGAGCGGTTCGCAGTCGCGCCGGACTTGCGCTCGCGCGTGCTTGCGCAAAGCGGCAGCGGCAAGACGCCGGCGCCGGTCCCTTGCTCCGCAGAAGTCGAAGATCGCGGTGAAGCTGTCGATGGTGTCGCCCAGACACATCTGATCCATCTCTGACAAAGCAGAGAGCGTCGCTTCATCGGGTGGGTCGAACATTTCTGGCCTGAGGTGGTAGACCACGTTTGGGTCGGCCACAAGCCGGTCATGCAGACGTGCGAGCGCGCTGCTTGCGATGGTGTGAGCCGCTGACGGATCTCCGCAGAGCGCAAGACCCGCGAGGATCTTCTCTGCATCGGGATTCACGCTGTAGGACTGGCTTCTCTGGTGGTAGGCCACGAGCCCAGCTTCTCGCAGAACGGGCAGGTCACTGACGTCCCCGCCTACCTGCTCCACCAGGAACACGACGACCCGGCCGTGGAGCCGGATGTTTTCCGTCACGTTCTCCCAGAGCAACAGAGTGCGCACGATGGCCGCACACACGTGTGTCATTTTGGCCTGCCATGCAAGAACGACTTCGGGCATACTGTCCTCCGCTCGTAGTATGGCGTCACTCCTACTCTCCGTCAACTATCCACACAAAAAACGTTGTCTGGGGAATTTAGTGCTAAAATAAGCTTATCTAAATTTTATTCATTTCGTTTATGATGTCACCAGCCATGTGCGGGGTACACAAAGTGAGTTGCGTGCTCGTGTTTGTCGGAGCTATTAATTGGGGTCTCGTGGGATTGTTCGACTACAATCTTGTAAACGCCATTTTGGGCGGATGGGCGGGTGTAGAGCGCGTGGTGTACGTGCTTGTCGGTTTGGCCGGATTAGCGATGCTTGGGACGCATAAATGTAAGATGTGTAAAGCGTAAGGAACCTTTAGAACGTTCCCGGAGTCAAAGGTGCCGCACCGAATTGGTGCCCGGCACCTTTTGCGATATAATCAGAGCGTATGAAACTTACCCATCCCATGGTTCTTCTTCCCTCCGTCATTGTTCTTCTGCTCGTACTTCTTCTTGTGAGCAAAATAGATTGGCAAGCTCTTGAACCAGCGCAAGAAGCGTCGCCGGCCATCGCCCCCCCGGCAGATGTTGTCACGGAGACGCTTGCAGAGGGCGAGGGCGAAGGGGCGGCAACAGGGGATGTTTTGCGCGTACACTATACGGGGACGTTGGTGGACGGAACGAAGTTTGATAGTTCGCTCGATCGTGGCGTGCCGTTTGAGGTGACGCTTGGCACTGGCGCCGTTATTGAGGGGTGGGAACGCGGACTTCTCGGTATGAAGAAAGGGGAGAAGCGCCGCCTCACTATTCCGCCAGAGCTTGGCTATGGAGACCGACAAGCGGGAGACATCCCGCCGAACTCCACGCTGGTTTTTGAGGTGGAGCTTTTGGAAATTAATCCTTAGATGATTGTGAAGGAGGAATGTTTTTGGATCACCAGCAGCCCGCGCACGGTTTTTTCGGAAAATCACGTACCGCGTCAGGTGGATGTGGTTGTCATTGGGGCCGATACGGCCGGTACGACAGCCGCGTATGAGCTCGCGCGTGCCGGGAGCCGTGTTCTTCTTTTGGATGAGCATGAGGTTGGGTCGGGCATGACCGCGGGGAGTATAGGCGGGCTTATCAGCCTTGCAGGCGCTTCGCTTGCAGAATGCATACGCCGTGGAGGATTTCCACGCGCCCGCCGATTTGCCGACGCCGTTTTTTCCGCTCTTGAGAGCTCGCGTCGGCTTATCGAACAGGAGCGGCTTGTCTGTGCGCTTCACGAAAGCCCGACGCTTCTTTTAGGGCAAACGCCGCTTACGGCGGCCTCTGTTCATGAAGAGTATGCTGCGTGGCGAGCTGTCGGGACTCCTGTCGAATGGATGGAGTCGAATGATATTCGTGATGCGTACCCCATGCTTCGCGCCTTGTGCGCTCTTTCTTTTTCGCGAGGGTGCACGATTAACCCCGTGGCGTTTGTACGGGGTTTAGCGAAGAGAGCAGAGGGGATGGGAGTGGCAGTGTGTGAAGGCGTCTCTGTTCTCGCGTGGAGTCAAGAGGGAGAAGCTATCACGATAAAGACTTCTCACGGGGAAGTACGCACGCGCCATCTTTTCTTGTGCAGGGCGGCAGAGAATGTGTCACTCTACGAGACGATGATTGTGACGGAACCCGTGGAGCTTCTGCGCGGATGGTCGCACGGAGAGGTCCTTGCCAATGCTTTGCCACTCCCGGATTGTTCCCGATGGCTTCCCGACGGCCGCATCCTCTTTACTTCCGGACGAACGCGCGGTCTTTCATCGAGCGATCAGACGTTACATGAATCAGCGCTGCTTCTGCGCCGTTTATTTGCGGATTGGTATGACATGCGTCCACCCGCGATTGCCGCTACATGGACGCGCGCGGTTCCTCCCGGACATCACATTTTTCCCGTTCTTACACGTAAGAGCAAGAATATTGTGGTTGCGTCGGGCGGGAATGTGGATCAACTGGCACTCTTTGTGCAGGCGGGGATAAGCGGAGCGAAGATGATTCAGGGCGCGCCAGTTCCGTACGAGGAGCTCTTTACTTCTGAAAAAGAAAAACCCCTTCGCGTATGGGCAGAAGGAGTTTTCCCGCCATGGGTTTCGCGTGTGGCCGCACAAGTGCGGCTTGACGACGAACGCGCAGATGATGCCCAGGCGCGAGAGCCTATGCATTTTTCAATGCGGTAAGGTCAATCGCGCGTCCTGCAGCAATCCATTTTTCCAGCGTGCGAAGTCCGCGTGCCGAGATGGTGACCGTTACCATGCGTCCTGTTGCAGGGTTGCGCAGACGTTTCTTCTGAAGATTGGGACGAAATGCGCGTTTCACATGACGGTTGGAGTGGCTTACGGTGAAGCCTTTCATGATGGATTTTCCCGTGATGATGCATTGTTTCGCCATAGTGGCAAGGAGTGTAGCCTGCCCCGATTTCCTCGTCAACCCTCAGAACGGGGTCAGGTCTTGAATTTTGAATTTTCGGTTCTAAGGCACGAAATTCAAAATTCAAGACCTGACCCCGTTCTCTTAATAACGGCGGGACTGGCGCAGGTGGTTTATGTAGGCGCCGATCAAAAAGGCGTAGGCGCAAATCTGGATGTACATGATAAGCACGATAGCGCTCGAGAGGACGCCGTAGATTTTGAGGCTCGGCATATGCGGGACAAGCCATTGGAAAGTGACCGTTCCCGCAAGCCATACGGCCACGGCAAGGCACCCCCCAAAAAGATGCCGATGCCATACGGAAGAAAGGTGGGCGGGGAGCAAATGATAAAGCGTGGTACAGATGAGAACGCCCGCAACCGCGGCAATGATCCAAAGGGTGAGCTCGGGCATAGGGAGAGAAAGGGCGGCGAATGCCCACTCGCCAATAATCAAGGCACTCGAGAGGAGGAGGAAGGCAAGACTTGCCAGGAGGGTGAGGAGGAGCGAGCCAAAGACATGGACATACCAACGCCGGGTTGTATGCGTCCCATAGACAGCGTCCAGGTTACGCATGAGTCCGCGGAACAGTCGTGCTGCCGCCCACACGAGGAGGACAAAGCTCATCGAAATAATGGGAGGAAGGGTGTTCTCCCGAAGTGTCTCAAACCACGTCATCGTTGAGGGAGGGATGACTCCTGTCCAGCCTGCCGATTCGGACATGCCGGTGACATGAAAAAGAATAAGCGTCACAAGTGCCATGGGAAAAATCCCAAACAGCATGTTGAGGCTCAGCGAGGAGACGTGAAGGCTTAACGGAGATTCAAAATGAATGTGGCGGAAGGCGCGAAGCCAGAGGGAAAAAGTTGATGGCATAGGGGACGATGAGCTTTTACAGCATACGCTGGAGTGCCTGTGGAAATCAAACGCGTCGTTTCTTGCTATACTTCAACCATTATGAACTCTCGAGGAATGGGTGTCGCGCACATCGTTGCCGCAGACATGGGGTATGGACACGAGCGGCCGGCGCACTCTCTGCGGCATTTGGCGCCATCGGGAGAGGGGATTGTGGTGGCCAACAATTATCCCGGGATTCCCTCAAAAGACCGTACCTTGTGGCGCCGGAGTCGGGAATTTTATGAAACGGTCTCGCGTTCGCGTTCTGTTCCGCTTATTGGAAAGTATCTTTTTGAGCTTGTCGATGCGGCGCAAGCGATCCCTCCGTTTTATCCACGCCGTGATCTTTCTCGCCCTACGCTTCAACTTCGGCAAATGTATGCCGGAATCCGCGCAGGACTTGGACGGCATCTTATGGAGAAGCTGGCGCAGAATCCTCTCCCGCTCGTGTGCACGTTTTTCTATGTTGCTTTCATGGCGGAGGAATATGGATACCCGGGAGATATTTGGTGCGTGACAACAGACGCGGATATTTCTCGCGCATGGGCACCACTGTACCCGTCCAAGAGCCGCATTCGATATTTTGCGGCGAACGGGCGTTGTGTGGAGAGATTAAAACTTTACGGCGTACGTCCGGAGAACATTTTTCTCACGGGCTTTCCTTTGCCTCCGGAAATCGTAGACGGACCATCGGGGAGGCTGCTGCGGCAGGATCTCTTGCGGCGGCTGTGCGTACTCGATCCCCAGGGGATTTTCCGCGCGCACCACGCCCCGGCCATCTCTGCGCACCTCGGCGCAGGCGCGTGTCCTCTCGGACGGTCCAGGCGTGTGCCTCACGTGATGTTTGCTGTGGGAGGGGCGGGAGCGCAAGCGAGTCTGGCGCTTGTCGTTTTGCGATCGCTTGCCGGACTTGTGCGCCGCGGTGCCTTGACGCTTACGCTTATGGCCGGGGCGCGTCCTGCGTTGGGAGCGCGTTTTGAAGAAGAGGCAAAACGTCTTCGTCTCGGTTCGTCTTTGGGGAAGACGTTATTTGTGCGCGCGTACAAAACACGCCGCGGCTATTTTGACGATTTCGTCGGCCGTATTCGCGAAACGGATATTTTATGGACCAAACCCTCGGAGCTCTCGTTTTACACGGGTCTTGGCCTCCCTATTCTCATGGCACCTCCTCTGGGCTCGCAAGAGGAGTATAATCGCGAATGGCTTTCTCAAGTGGGCGGCGGCGTGTTTCAGGCAGACCCTGTCTATACACACGAATGGCTCATGGATTGGATTTCGTCGGGCGCTTTTGCGCGCATGGCGTGGAATGGCTACACCGAAGCCCCCACGCACGGGACCTATCGTATAGAAAATGCGCTGGCGGGAAAACGTACCGAAGTAGAGACGCTCCCTCTTATTGTTTAACGTTTATGGATGCTCGATTGCACCACTTACTAGAAGTTTTTGCTCACGATCGTGGACCTGGTTCTCCTGCTCACAACGACCATGGGGGTCACAGCGGCGGTCGCGGCCGTGATGACCACAGCGGAGACGAACACGAACCAACCGATCCGACCGGTGTTATCATTGTGAATGATCTTGTGAGCAAGGCGGCGTCGGTCTACGAAGTGGTGCGCAACGCTATTGAATATTCCGAGGCGCATCTGCTGCGTCGCAACGCCATCCGCCGTATCCTCCGCCGCCGTCTATTTGCCGACGAGGACCCTGCCCGTGTCTCGCGCGATCTCCTGCATGAACTTATTTGGGCGCGTTACCTTCCTAATAAACACATTCCCATCGAACGCGAATCCGAAGTCGCGCATATTCTACAGAAGTACGTGCGTTTGTTTGCCGCCGTGGAGACAGATCACCTTTCGTCGCGCGCGTCGGCATGGCTGCTCGATCTTGTTTCAACGGAAGTTGAGTATCTCCTCACGCCGCCCACAAAAGAAGAAGCAATGGTGCTCTTTGCCTACCACACGCTTCGCACGCAAACGAAATGGGAGGGAAAACTTCCGATCGCGGAGGACGAGAAAGATATTCAGCTCTATGTCGGCGTGCATCGCACGCTGCTCAAGTCTAACCAGGCGACGCTTCGTTACCGTATTTTCCTTCTTTTCTATCCTGCATGGCACGCGGCAAGCGATGAACTTGTAGGGGAAGTGGCGGCAGGGCTTGAAAAGGTTGTCGCCGCTATTGACCATCACGTGGCGCATCCCATGGGGGAGACGATCGCGCGGCTACTGCGCCAGAAGATGGTGCTCTTCAAAATCCTTCACGATGTTTTGGAAGAAGAGGGAGAGCGCGCCTCAACCGTCTGCCAAGATCAAGCGGCGCTTGCCGAGGCGGTAAAGAAAGTTGCAGGGCGCCGATACAAAGCATTTCATGCACGATTGTGGCGGCTCGTTTTGCGCGCAGTCTTTTTCCTGTTTTGCACCAAACTTATTTTGGCGTTCATCATTGAACTCCCGTACCAGCTTTTCGTGGTGAAAGAACGGAGCTACGTGCCGTTACTTGTGAATGTGCTCTTCCATCCGTTTCTGCTTGCGGCACTTGGGCTCACTGGAACAATTCCGGAGAAGAAAAATACGAAACTTCTTATTGAAGGGGTGCGTTCTCTTGTATTCGGCGGCGAGGGCATGAAGACGACGGTGACGGTTTCTAAGCCGTGGGCGCGCGGGTTTGCTAACGTGGTCTTCAATCTTATTTATGCGGCGACATTCGTGGTGAGCTTTGGACTCATTGCCGCGTTTCTTATTTCGCTTGGCTTCCACGTTGTCTCGATTATCCTCTTCCTCTTCTTTCTCTCGCTTGTGGCGTTCTTTGGCATCAGTATCCGCTCCGCGCGCAAAGAACTGCTTATTGTGCCGGGCAAAGGCGGATTTTTCTCTGTGCTTGGGGATTTCTTCACGCTTCCCATTATTCGCGCCGGCCGGTGGATTTCCATGCACGCGCCGCGCGTCAATGTGTTTTTATTCTTTCTCGACTTTATTGTAGAGGCGCCATTTAAACTGGTAATCCAAGTGGTCGAAGGGTGGCTCGCCTTTATGAAAGAGAAAAAAGAAGAGATTAGCGCATGAAGAAACACGCACACATCGCAAGCGGACTCTGGAGGACGACGCTTGTAGTGTGCGGCCTCGTGCTTGCCGTTCTCCTGCTTTCCGCCACACGGACAACGAAGCCGGAGCTTGGCATAACGTGGAGTTCGCGTGCGGCGCGCGACATCGGTCTTGATCCTGCCGCTGCGTTTGACCGCGTGCTCGCGGAGCTGGACCCGGCGCATATCCGTTTGCCCGTGTATTGGGACGATGTAGAGCCGCGGGAAGGAGAATTCGACTTCTCCGCATACGACGAGATGCTTGAAAAGGCCGGCGCCGCGGGCGTCGAGGTGACGCTTGCCGTTGGAGTGAAGGTGCCGCGCTGGCCGGAATGTTACATACCCGAATGGATGGATGCAGACGATGCGGAGCGTTTGAAGACGCGGGTACGGATGCTTCTTACAACGACGATTGAACGCTATCGTACGCATCCGGCCGTGACGCGATTCCAAATCGAAAACGAACCCTTCCTCTTTTTCGGCAAGTGTCCGAAGCCCGATGCGGCTTTCCTAAAAGAAGAATTCGCTATTGCTCGCTCCCTTACCTCAAAACCGCTCGTGATGACTACCAGTGGAGAGCTGGAGCCGTGGTTGCACACGATTCCCTATGCCGACGAAGTGGGATTTTCTCTCTACCGACTTGTGTGGAGTCCGATTATCGGTTTTTGGGTGTATCCTACACAATCGTCGTTTTACTATGCACGGGTAAAGACGCTGGCCCCCTTTGTTGATGAAGTGTTCGTCTCGGAACTTCAGGGCGAACCGTGGTTTTTTAAACCCCCAGAGGAACTTTCTGTGGAAGATCAGCACCAAATGTTTTCCCCGCGCATGCTGCGCAACAACGTTGCTTTTGCCAAACGGATCGGCGTGTCGCGGGTGGATGTGTGGGGCGCGGAGTGGTGGCTCTGGATGAAGGAACACGGGGACGCAAGCCTCTGGGAAGAAGCGAGACGGCTTTTCCAATAGATGATACAATGAGCCGACTATGTTGGGCGTTTTTCTGTTTCTACTCGGCGCTTCCGTAGGAAGTTTTTTTGCGGCGTGGGCGGGGAGAGGGTCGCTGGCGGCTGTGGCGCGGGGAAGGTCTTCCTGCCGCAACTGCACTCTTACCCTTCACGGCCATCATCTCGTGCCGATAGTGAGCTGGCTTTTTCTCCGCGGCCGGTGTGCGCACTGCAAAATCTCTATTCCTCTTTCCTTGCTGGTGACAGAGGCGGCATTTGGCGTCCTCTTTCTTTTGCTGTGGTTTGTTCAGTTTGGAAGTTTCACTCACGTCCCCACGGATGAACGCGCGTGGCTTGGGTTTGCCGTTAAGCTGCTTTTTCTGCTCATGTTTGGGATCCTCGCCTTGTTTGATTGGTACCACATGACTCTCCCGGACCGTCTTACGGTACCGTTTATCACTATGGCGGCCGTTGTGAATATACTTCTTGAACCAACCGCGGCACGCGCGATCGATCTTCTTTCTGGCGCCGCCATTCTCGCTGCCTTTTTTGGCTTGCAGTATCTCCTCTCCCGCGGGCGATGGATTGGGGCAGGGGATATACGTTTCGGTGTTCTTCTTGGGGCCATGTTTGGCGTAAGTGGTGTGTTTGTGGCGGCGTTCGGATACGTTATTGGAGCCGCCGTGAGCATTGTGTTGCTTGCCACGGGGCTCGCCCATCGGAAAACGGCGCTTCCGCTTGGCCTATTCCTTTCGCTTGGCGGCGCCGTGTTTCTGCTTCTTGGTGACTGGCTCGTGCGGGTGCTCTATGTCTGAAATCACAAAGGCACAAGCGCGCGAACGCATAGAAAAACTACGCGAAACCATTGCGCACCATCGGTATCTCTATCACGTGCTCGACCGGCAGGAGATTTCGGATGCGGCGCTCGACTCTCTTAAACACGAGCTCTACAAACTCGAACAAACATTCCCCGACCTCCTCGCCCCCGACTCACCGACCCAACGCGTGGGTGGCGAGCCGCTCGCGAAGTTTGAAAAAGTGCGTCATGACGCGCGGATGCTTTCGATGGAAGACGTGTTTTCACATGAGGAATTTCACGCGTGGTACAGCCGTGTTCTTGAGCGTTCGGGAAAACCGGCTCTTGATCTCTACTGCATGGTGAAATTGGATGGCTTGGCTGTGTCGCTCATCTATCGCGATGGTGTTCTTCATAAAGCGGCGACGCGCGGAGATGGGAATGTGGGCGAGGATGTGACGCAGAACGTGAAAACGATTGATGCCGTGCCTTTGCGGCTTCGTGTTTTGCCGCACAAGCGCCTTCCCGCCGAAATTGTAGTGCGCGGAGAGATTTATATGCCTGTGGCGGCGTTTGAACGGATGAATAAGGAACGCGTGAAAGGAGGGGAAGAACCATTTGCCAACCCACGCAATGTGGCGGCGGGGAGCATTCGCCAGCTTGATCCGTCTGTAGCCGCCCGGCGCCCGCTCGATTTTTACGCGTGGGACCTGATTACCGAGGTGGGGGCACACACGCACGAAGAGGAGATGGGGATACTTCGTGAACTTGGGTTTAAGGTGACGCCGGAAAGCGCACGCGCCACAACGGTGGAACACGTGGAAACGTACTGGCAGAAGCTTACAAAAAAGCGCGCGCAACTTCCGTTTTGGATTGATGGCATTGTGGTGCGCGTGAATGATAACCGCGTGTATGCCGATCTGGGAGTGGTGGGGAAGACGCCGCGCGGACTTGTTGCATGGAAATTTCCCGCAGAAGAAGTGACGACGGTTGTGCGCGAAGTAGAGTGGTTTGTGGGGCGAACAGGCGCGCTTACTCCTGTGGCGGTTGTGGAGCCCACGGCGCTTGGGGGGACGACCGTACGCCACGCGTCGCTTCACAACATGGACGAGATTGAACGCTTGGGACTTCGGATCGGGGACACCGTGGTACTCATTAAAGCAGGCGAGATCATTCCCAAAGTGTTGCGTGTCGTGGAAGATCTCCGTTCGAAGGATGCCAAACGAATTGTTCCGCCTACGCACTGTCCCATATGCGGCTCACCTGTCCAACGGCGGCAGGGCGAAGTGGCGCTTGTTTGTGCGAATAAGCGGTGTTTCGCCCAAGAGCGCGAGCGGCTTCTTCACGCGGCGCGCGCGTTTGAAATTGATGGGCTTGGGGAAAAAATCATTGAGCAGTTACTTAGTGTGGGACTCATTGCCACGGCGCCCGACATCTTTGCGCTTTCGGCTGATGAGCTTGCAGGGCTTGAACGTTTTGCGGAGGTCTCTTCAAAAAAACTCACAGAGGAGATTCAACGCAAGAAACATATCTCGCTCGATCGTTTTGTTGTGGCGCTTGGGATTCCGCATGTTGGGGAGGAGACGGCGCGGGATTTATCACGGCATTTTAAGACGTTCGACGACCTCTCGCATGCATCACGAGAAGAACTTGAAGCGATTCCGGGCATTGGGAGTATTGTTGGACAAAGCGTTGCGGAATACTTCGCTGATCCCCACACAAAGGAGCTTTTGGATGCGTACAAAAAAAACGGTGTGCATCTCAAGGCATTCGAGAGTACGAGATCAGGGACATTCTCTGGAAAGGCTTTTGTGCTTACCGGCACGCTCGAAGACATGAGCCGTGAGGAGGCAAAGGCGCGTATCCGTGCGATGGGCGGAGAGGTTTCCGAGACGGTTTCAAAAAAGACATTTGCCGTAGTGGCCGGAGCTGATCCTGGCTCCAAGTTAGCGCGGGCAGAGAAGCTCGGCGTGCGGGTGTTGTCTGAATCGGATTTCTTGCGTATGCTTTCGTAACGTATGGAAGATATAAAACGGCTGGCGGAACTTGCCCGGCTTTCCTTAACGGAAGAAGAAGAAAAGGAGTTTGCATCACAGATGACCTCGATTTTGAGCTACGTGGGGAAGATCCAAGAGCTCCAATTACCGGTCGACGCGCCAGAGATGGTGCATGCGGTGTCGCTTGTAAATGTGTGGCGCAATGACGTAGCGGAAGCGGCGTCCGAGGAACAGTGCGAGGCACTTCGCAGCGCGTTTCCGGAATCTGTCGCGCGCATGAATGCCGTACCGGCAGTTTTTGAAGAACCAAAGCGTTGATATGGATATCACGAAGATGAGTGCGACAGGACTTGTGCGCGCACAGAATGCTGGTGAAGTTACAGCGGAGGAGATTGTGCGCAGCTTTCTCAAACGAATAGAAGAAGTTAATGGGGGGATTCATGCGTTTGTCGAGGTATATTCCGATGAGGCCATAGAGGAAGCTAAACGCATAGATGAACGGCGGAAGAACGGGGAAGATACAGGGCCGCTTGCGGGAGTACCAGTGGCGGTGAAAGATTGCATTCTCGTGCAAGGGCACAAGGCGACGGCAGGGTCGAAGATCCTCGGGGCGTACACGGCAGCGTACGACGCGACAGTTGTTTCGCGTCTGCGTGCTGCTGGGGGCATCATCATTGGACGCACGAACATGGACGAGTTTGCTATGGGCTCGTCTACCGAGACATCCGCATGGGGAGCAACAAAGAATCCGTGGGATACAGAGCGCGTCCCGGGGGGTTCTTCGGGCGGGTCGGCGGCGGCTGTGGCGGCAGGTATGGTTCCATTGGCGCTTGGATCGGACACAGGAGGTTCGGTGCGCCAGCCGGCAAGCTTGTGTGGCGTTGTGGGTATTAAACCTACATATGGAAGGCTATCGCGTTACGGACTCATTGCGCTTGCATCGAGCCTAGATCAGGTCGGTGTCTTTGCGCGCACGGCCTCGGATGCGGCGCTCGTGCTGTCGGTGTGCGGAGGCAAGGATGATCGTGATGCGACATCTGTCGAGACGGACGCGGTGATTCCGGAACTTGTCGAGCATGACGTAAAAGGACTCCGCGTTGGTTTGCCGGAGGAATACTTTTTGGAAGGAATGGATCCGGAAATCCGCGCGGCCGTGGAAGCATCTGCCGAGGTTCTTCGGGAGGGCGGCGCAAAAATCGAAAAAATTTCTCTTCCGCACACGGCGTATGCGCTTGCCACGTATTATGTCGTGATGCCCTGTGAGGCGAGTTCGAACTTGGCTCGGTTTGACGGGATTCGCTACGGCGACCCAATTGCTACAGAGACGCTTCTTGCTCGCTACACGAACACGCGCGGGGCGGGATTTGGCCGTGAGGCAAAGCGGCGCATCATGCTTGGGACGTTTGCTCTCTCGGCCGGTTATTACGACGCGTATTACAAAAAAGCACTACAAGTGCGCGCAAAGATTCGGGAAGATTTTGATCGCGCGTTTGAAAAGGTGGACATGATTCTCACACCGACGTCTCCTTGCGTGGCGTGGAAGCTTGGGGAAAAGTTTGATGACCCGCTTGCCATGTATCTGGCCGACATCTATACCATCTCCGTAAATCTTGCGGGACTTCCCGGCATCTCGCTTCCGTGTGGACTGGTGCAGGGCTTGCCCGCGGGTGTGCAGTTTATCGGGAAGCCATTTGGTGAGTACACACTTCTTCGCGCCAGTGCCTATCTTCAATCAAAGACAGATCATCACACGCGTATTCCGGATGTATGATCCCTTACTTTGAGTGGCGGCATATTATTGTTGGTCCTCTCACAATACAAACGTGGGGCCTATTTGTCGCAGGGGGAATTTTGGCGGCGGCATGGGTGAGCGCACGACTGGCCCGGCGGCGCGGACTTGACGGGGACGTTGTATGGGACGTTCTTGGGTGGATGGTGGGCGGCGGGCTTATCGGCGCGCGACTTTTCCATGTGCTCTTTTATGAACCAGCCTATTATCTGGCAAATCCTGGAGAGATTTTTTCTTTCTGGCTTGGCGGGATGGCGATCTCTGGGGGATTGGCGGGCGGAGCCATTACCGGGTTCCTTTTTCTTAAGTGGAAAGGTTTTGCTGTGTGGCGCTATGCCGATGTCTTGGCGTTTGGCCTCCCCCTCGGTCAATTTATCGGGCGTATTGGATGTTTCCTTAACCACCTTCATCCAGGGACACCGACGGACTTTTTTCTTGGCGTGTCCTACCCCGATGGAGTTGTCCGCCACGACAACGGTCTCTATCTATCGTTGAATGGTCTCCTTCTCTTCTTCATTTTTCTTCTTCTCAGACGCCGAGTCAGGGAAGGGACATTTCTTGCCCTGTTCTTTCTCTGGGATGGTGTGATACGGTTCGGGCTGGACTTTTTGCGGGCAAGGGAAGGGGACATGGTGGACGCGCGTTATATTGGGTTGACCCCCGCGCAATATGTCTCGCTTGCTATGGTGGCAATAGGGGGTTGGCTCTGGTACCGCCGGAAGGAGTTACCCACATAAACATTTACAGCGTGTAGTGTTCCTGTATAATGCATCCCATCAATATTAAAAACTTCTATGAGTGAACAGAATGATTTTTACAGCGGCTCTCCCAAGACAATGTTTTGGTTTGGGTTTGTGACGGGTATCGCCGTTGCCTCCGTGGTCGGTTCATTCATTCTTATTCGGGGTGTTGCTGGCGGCGGTTCGCTTGCGGCGACACGAACAACGCCACCAACGGTGGCTCCGGCGGCTGTGCCCACGCCTGTCGCCGCGGCTCCCTCTGCAGCGCTCCCGCCTGCAACAGAAACTGACTGGGTGAAGGGAGACTTGAAAAAGGCAAAGGTTGTTCTGGTAGAGTACTCGGATTATGAGTGTCCCTTCTGCGGACGCCACCATCCCACAATGCAGAAGATCGTGGATACCTACGGAGAAGATGTGGCGTGGGTATATCGCCACTTTCCGCTCTCGTTTCATCCGGAAGCCCAGCCAGCGGCACTGGCTGCAGAATGTGTAGGCGAGCAAGGCGGGGATGCGGCGTTTTGGAAGTTTACCGATGTCATGTTTGCGAAGCAAACTACGCTTGGGACGGCACAATACGAAGCCGAGGCGGCGGCGCTCGGCATGGACATGGCGAAGTTTAAGGATTGCGTGACGTCACAAAAATACGCGAATAAAATTAACGATCAACAGGCGGACGGATCGGCATCTGGTGTGTCGGGAACGCCTGCAACATTTGTGAACGGGCAGATGGTTTCTGGTGCGGTACCATACGCTCAGCTTGAGCAAATCATCAAGGCCCAACTCTAGTTATCCCCAAACGGGGTCAGACCCCGTTTATGATATACTTGTTGAAGCTTCACACAGGCAAACTCATTTGAGCTAATTCGTTGACGACAGGCTTAGAACCGCATTTGGCCGTGGCCAAGGCGCGAGAGCCTCGCAGTCTGCCGACGCTCGTCTGGACTCGTGGACTTCTACGTTTCTGGCGACACGTCTTGGTCCATTTGGGCCGGACTCGATTAATTGTTCGTCAAATGAGTGACTTGTTGTGAAGCTTTTGTTTTTGCGCGATGAATAATTGCACAATACCCATGTCTAGATAACGGTTCTGTACTTCTACGGGCAGGTAACGGAAATCTTTCACAACGCCGCGACACGCCGGCGCTCCGCAGGTGCAGGTGAGTGTCCAATAATTCTCCTGCATGGTGGTGGAGTAGTCAAAGAAGATTTGCTCTCCTGGCAGGATGTCTGCGATGGCTACAAGAAATCGGTCGTCCATTACGCCGGCGTTTGGGGCGCACGAGTGGTTGGTGAGAACACCTGGCTCCACGAGATCGAGGTAGTCGTCCACGTTCAGTTGGATAGAGCGGCCGGACTCGTCGAAGATCGTTTCTAAAAAGGAAACATGCGAACCGGTAAACTCAAGAATTTTCTCGCCTTGTGAGATCAACGCCGTCGCAAATAGCCCTCTTCCCATCGAGCCGGTGTCCTGAATGTGGAACTTTTGGGTCATGGAGAGATTATAGCAGAGACGTAAGATAGCTGGTAAACTCACCGGAGCTGACCTGTTGACGATTGAGGCTTTTGTATAACATGTAACATTATGGCTATGTCGAAGGACGAAAACTTGTTTTACGATGTTGTCGGTGGTATCCATGAAAAGCCCGCTCATGTTGAAGCAACGTGGCGTCCATCGGTCTATGGAGTTGCCCAAAATGCAAACGGCGATCTGCTCGTTGTGAAACCAGGCTGGAATGATCAGTGGGAGTTGCCGGGAGGCGGGGTGAACAAGGGCGAGCGTCTTTTAGAGGCTCTCAAGCGGGAGATGTTAGAAGAGACAGGATATAGGGTTCTTTCCATCTCGGAGCTGCCCGTACACATTGGAGAGCATCGGTTTTATCTTAGACGAAGTAAAATTTTCCACTACACGATCTGTCTAAGTTATCGCGTCGAGTTTTCAGACGAGCCGCGTGATACATCGAAGATGAATGTTGAACTTCCAGACGAAGTTGTTGAGATGCGCTGGGTGCCATTGAAAGACTTCACAAAAGAAAATTGCCATCCCATCACCTTGCCGGTGGTGGAGGTGTTGAAAAGAATCAACTCGGTGCATTAAATTCAACCCGTCCAGTTTATCAACAAAACACCACCTTGAACGGTGATGCTTTACGCCCCACTTCCCAACTGGCGGAGGGGGGGAGATTCGAACTCCCGATACCTTGCGGTATACCTGCTCTCCAAGCAGGCGCACTAGGCCGCTATGCGACCCCTCCACGATGTAGTAACTGTTTAAAGGCCTCACCTCCTTTGTAACTTTTTATTTGCTGCTCCCGTTTCCACGCATCAGTTTTCTTGACGAATGGTTCGGTCCACACCACATGCCAAGGGCCA
>JACPJO010000002.1 GCA_016187485.1 Candidatus Uhrbacteria bacterium
CAAATTTCCCGACCATTTCGCTGGCGGCACGAAGTGCCGCCCAAGCATTTCCCCCAGACAAATCCTCTCCGCTCGGCGCGCAGAGGCGCGCCTCGCGGTTGGCCAAAACGAGGTTCGACTCCCGTGCGATTGTAATTCTGTCTCGTTTCATTTGCTTTGCCCAATTATTAACTAAAAATATATGAGCATGAACAACAATAAATTTTTTCTTTATGCCCGCAAGTCCACCGATGTGGAAGATAAACAAGTGCGTTCGATTGATGACCAAATTGCAGAATTGCGCGCCTTTGCGAAACAAGAAAATTTGAATATCGTTGATGTCTTTATTGAAAAGCAGAGCGCCAAAATTCCGGGCCGTCCGATATTTGGGGAAATGTTGAAAAAGATTGAGGACGGTGAGGCAGACGGAATTTTGGCTTGGCACGCGGATAGGTTGGCGCGCAATTCTGTGGACGGCGGGCGTATCATTTACCTTTTGGATTGCGGGCGTCTTGCGGCGTTGAAATTTCCAACGCTGTGGTTCGAGAATACGCCACAAGGTAAGTTCATGCTCAATATTGTTTTTGGGCAAAGCAAATACTACATTGATTCGCTTGCCGAAAATACAAAAAGAGGGTTGCGCCAAAAAGTGAGGCGCGGAGAATATCCAAGTTTGGCGCCGATTGGCTATCTCAACGATTCGCGTAATAAAAGCGTGGTTGTGGATAAAAAGCGCGCCTCACTCATTCGCAAAGCGTTTGATCTTTACGCTGAAAATAATTCTCGCTTGGAAGATATTTCCAACTTTTTGGCGCAACAGGGTATTACTTCGCGCGGCAACAAAAATCTGAAACGAGACAGAATTTCTTTTATCCTTTCCAATCCGTTCTATGTCGGGCTGTTCCGGTATGCTGGCGAAGTTCACGAGGGCAAACACCAGCCGGTCATCTCAAAGAAAATTTTTGACCAAGTTCAGGAAATTTTGAAACAGAGAGGCAGACCACACCACAAAACCAAGAACGAACCTCAAGTGTTTTGTGGTTTGCTCAAATGCGGCACTTGCGGCATGGGCATAACTGGCGAATACAAGGTTAAGCGACAAAAGAATGGCAACGAGCATTACTACACCTATTACCACTGCACGCGGAAAAACAAACTGATGAAGTGCAAAGAACCTTGTATTCGCCAAGAAAAACTGGACAAACAAATTTCCTCTCTGCTTCAAAAATTTTCTTTGAGAGAAGATTGGGCGGAAGACCTTTTGAAAATGCTGGAAAAAGACAAAATGGAAACCGCCCAATCTTCTGCCGCTTTTGTTCAAGAAAACAGAGATAGAGTTGTAGATATTCAAACCAAACTCCAGCGACTTTTAGACGGCTATTTGGAGCAGGATATAGACCGCGATATTTACCGCGAGGAAAAAGCTAAACTGCTTTCCACGAAAAAGTCGCTGGAAGAAAATACCACCACTCTTGAACAAAAGAGGACTGGCTGGATCGAACCGATGTCGGAATGGATAAAAGAGGCAAGGAACTTGCCTAAAATCGCACGGGAGGGCAACCTTTTTGGCAAAAAGGTTGCCGCCAAAGAAATCTTTGGGTCGAACCTCGTTTTGGCCAACCGCGAGGCGCGCCTCTGCGCGCCGAGCGGAGAGGATTTGTCTGGGGGAAATGCTTGGGCGGCACTTCGTGCCGCCAGCGAAATGGTCGGGAAATTTGAAAAAAGTTTGATTCTGGAGGCCTGGGGCGGAATCGGACCGCCGCGTAGGGGTTTTGCAGACCCCCGCCTTACCACTTGGCTACCAGGCCGAAATGTACGGCGATCTTATCAAACACAACGACAAAAGCAAAGAAAGCGGTTATACTAAATTCGGTATGCGGCATCACGTCCCTCTTGCACGTTCCTATATCCGCGAAATTGTTTTTGGTCTGGAGGACAGCCTGGTTTCTACCGTTGGCGCTGTCACCGGCATGGCGGCAGGATTTACCTACCCACCTCTCGTTGTCTTTGCAGGGACGGTTCTTATAGTGGCCGAAGCCTTTTCGATGGCAGCGGGGAGCTACCTCTCAAGCAAGGTGGCCGGCGCCGTTGTCCATGCCGAGGGCGAGGGCGACCTCCTCCACCCGGTGCTTGGAGCCGGTATAATGGGGATCTCGTATATCGTTGCGGGCTTCGTTCCTATTCTCCCCTATATCTTTGCAGGGGACGAGGACAGATGGCAGCCCCTCGCGTCCGTTTCCATCGGCCTCACGCTTCTTTCCCTCCTCCTTCTTGGTGTGTGGAGCGTGCGATACACGAAACGCTCGCTCTGGAAAAGCGTTCTTGAAATGGTTCTGGTTGGCGGTATCGCCATTGCGCTTGGGTATGCCGTTGCCCGGCTTCTTACTTCCCTTCACCTTCTCTCTCTATGACCATCCACCGCCCAGAAGAGGAACCAACAACGTGCCGTGTGTGTCTTTTCGCCCTTCCCGAGGGGACGGATTTCTCTGTGCACTACAGCGACCGCGATTACCGATTTTGCAGCGCGAAATGCATGAAAGAATTTTACGACGATCCGGTGAAGTTTCTCTACAAACCTGAAGAAGCCGAGGAGTAGACAAAGCTCGGAAAACTTGGTTCACTACAACCTCGCTATGAGGGACGTGTATTTGGATCATGCGGCGGCGACCCCGATGGATCCTCGAGTGCTCGAGGTGATGTTGCCATTTCTCAAGGAGTCCTACGGAAACCCGTCGAGCTTTCACATGAAGGGGAAGGTGGTGAAAGATGCGCTTGAAGAGGCGCGCGAACGTGTCGCCGCGATTCTTGGTGCGCGGGCGGATGAGATTTTGTTTACCTCCGGTGGCACAGAGTCGGACAACTTAGCCGTGTTGGGGTATGCTAGGGCACACGCGGGTGAAGGGAAACATGTCGTCACAACAACGTTTGAACATCAGGCGGTGCTCGAGGCGGTGGCGCACCTGGAAAAGAAGGAGGGGTTTAACGTCACACGGGTTGCGGTAAGTTCCGAGGGATTGGTAGATGCGGAAGATGTTGTCCGCGCCCTGCGACCAGAGACGACACTCGTCTCGATCATGTACGCAAACAACGAGATTGGCACAATCCAACCTATCGCCGAAATAGGTCGAGAACTTCCCGACAAGGTCGCCCTCCACACGGATGCGTGTCAGGCAGCTGGGGCACTTCCACTTGGTGTGGAAAAGTTGCATGTGGATTTGCTCACGATTAACGG
This sequence comes from Candidatus Uhrbacteria bacterium, assembly GCA_016187485.1. Classification (NCBI taxonomy): domain Bacteria; phylum Candidatus Uhriibacteriota; species Candidatus Uhrbacteria bacterium. The sequence goes on from JACPJO010000002.1 coordinate 3,212, forward strand.
CTCAAAAATCTATGGGCCAAAAGGTATCGGAGCGCTCTATATAAAACGTGGGCTCAAGGTCACGCCGCTCCAGTTTGGGGGTGCGCAAGAGCGGGGATTGCGTGGCGGCACCGAGCATGTTGCCGGGGCCGTGGGGCTTGCGTGCGCGCTTGAGATTGCTCAAGAGACGGTGGGAAAAGAGAACGAGCGGCAAGGCGCTTTGCGCGATAGACTTGCAGAGAGGATTCTTCGCGAAATCCCAAAAACACGGTTGAACGGACACCCCATGTTGCGTCTCCCAAACAACCTCAATATTTCCTTTATGGACATTGAGGGGGAGGCTCTTGTTCTCTATCTCGATGCGGCAGGTATTTTTGTCTCCACCGGTTCGGCATGCACGAGCGCGTCGCTTGATCCAAGCCATGTTATTCTCTCACTTGGGGTGCCCTTCGAAGTGGCACACGGCTCGATTCGCTTTTCGCTTGGGCGAAGCACGACACAAGACGATGTAGACTACGTGATGGAAGTGCTCCCACCACTTGTAAAAAAACTTCGGGCGATCTCGCCGGTCTTCGTAGACGATAAATATTGGAAACCAAAAGTTGCCACACACGTATGAGCGGAGACGTGACAAGCCATGACAAAAAGACGAGCTGGTTTTATTCCGATATCGTGAAGGACCACTTTTTCCACCCACGTAACTTTTTGGATGGGGAGCCAGAGGCGGGAAGTTTTAACGCGCGCGGAAAAGTGGGATCTCCCGCCTGCGGCGACGAGCTCCAAGTATGGATGCAGGTGGATCCCGCAACGGAGCGCATCCAGACGTTTCGTTGGAAGACTTTTGGGTGTGGCTCGGCCATTGCGTCAACCTCTATGGCCTCGGTGATGGTGACGGAGGATGATGGCATGACGCTTACCGCGGCACGCAAACTTCGTCCGCAGGACATCATGGCGCGGCTTGGGGGACTGCCTCCGCGTAAGTTTCACTGTTCCGTGCTCTGCGACAAAGCGCTGCGCGACGCGATCAACGACTACTACCGCCAAACGGAGCAATTTGATAAGATCGTGGCCGAGTCCGCGCGGGTGATTGACCCACAGGCGCACGTGACCGATAAAGACATCGAGGAGGCCGTGCTGGAAGGAGCCGCAACGATTGAGGCGGTGCAGGCGAAGACGAAAGTCGGTATCGGCAACCCGGAAGTTTTACCCGCCGTAGAGGAACTCATTCGATTCTACAAGGAAAAATATTTTGGCACTGTATGAAGATTCGTGTGGTGGTGGACCGAGATTTATGCATTGGGGCAGCGTCGTGCGTCACGATTGCGCCCGAGACGTTTCAACTAAATGACGAAAATCTCGCCGTCGTGCTTGATCATGGGACGGAACCGGGTGGACGCACGTTTGAGCGTACGCTTGAGGTGAATGAAGAGGAGTACGAAAATATTTTGCTTGGCGCCCAATCGTGCCCCACGCTTGCGATTTCTATTTTTAAGGAAGACGGGACAAAGGTATTCCCCGACGTATGATGCGCTATGTGATCGTGGGGGCAGGCATTGCAGGAACCACGGCGGCCGAGGAAATTCGCAAGCGCGACCCAGACGGAGAGATCGTTCTCATCGGGGACGAGCAGCATGCACTCTATTCCCGCGTGCTTTTGCCGCACTATGTGAAGGGAAAAATTCCGCGCGAGCGGGTCTTTTTGAAAACGGATGCGTGGTATAGACAACAGCGCATTGAATATCTACGCGGAGAACGGGTGGTTTCGTTTGATGCCAGGAACAATCACGTGGAACTGGAGAGCGCGCGGGAAATTCCCTACGACAAACTTCTTCTTACCACGGGTGGCGAGCCGCGATGTATCAACGGAGATGCGCGCGGTGTGTGCTATTTGCAGACGCTTGATGATGCCGACCATCTCTGTCAGTTACTCGGTGAGCGTGAGACAAATGACCGTGCTGCCGTGTACGGCGGAGGGTTTATTGCCTGCGAGTTTCTCAATATCTTTGATGCGGTCGACGTGTCTGTTACCTGCTTTCACCGTGGGCCGTGGTTCTGGTCACAGGTGCTTGACCAGGAAAGCGGGCGGCTCATTCACGCAAAATTATTGGAGCATCATGTGGAGGTATGGCCTGGGACGACGCTTGCAGATATGGAAGTGAAGGAAGAAAAAGTTGTGGCGCACACGACCGGAGCCCCCTGTGAGGTAAATATGCTGGGGATTGGGGTGGGGCTTGCACGTGATCTGCGTTGGATTGAAAAGGGTGGGGTGAAAACCTCGGCAGGAGTTGTGACGAATCGTTTTTTAGAGACAAGCGCTCCGGGGGTATTTGCTGCAGGAGATATTTGCGAGTATGAAGATCCTTTTACTGGACGGCAGACGCTTTCCGGGAATTGGACAGCGGCACTGATGCAGGGGCGTGCGGTGGGAAAAACGATGGCGGGGGAACGCACCGAGTTTCGTCTGGTCACGAGCTATGCAACAAAAATTTATGACGCAGACATTATTTTCATTGGCGATACACGGCGGGGGCTTGCCACACGCGTAGAGGTTACGGGGCGAGCGGGGGACGGGTATGTCGTTCAGCGTTTTTACGATGGAGAAAAGCTCGTGGGAGCGACGCTTGTGGGAGGGAACAGAGACCGCAAAGAAATCACGGACACCATCGGGGCTTGACGAAGCCCCGTTTTTTTGCTAAAAAACAGTCTTCTCTGCCTCTGGCAGAGGGTCTGCGCCTTTGGCGCAGAATTCGGCATTTCCCAATGGACAACACGGTACCGGTGGCTCCGGTACAATGTACAAGCGGACCCAACAGCCACGGGTCTTGAACAAGAGGTCACGTCATGGCATATCCGTTCGTTCAGAAGGCAGGGCTCGACTACGTCATCTCCGAGGGCGCCCACTGGATCGGCGTGCGTGGGGCTCCCCCCACCATGAAGCTTCTCAAGACGCTCGCGGGCGAGGACGTGGGAACCCTGAAGGCGGTGCTCACCGCCATCTCGGGCCCCGCGCTCTTCGGCACGAAGCTCATCGAGCACTTCATCACCGACAAGTTCGCTGCGAGCGTAGGCCAGGGCCGGGCACGGCACTTCAAGACCGTGCTCACGCGCGCTGTGGCGCACGCCCCGCGCGAGCTCGTCGAGGAGTTGCGCGATCTAGCTCGCCAGAACCGCGATGACGAGCTCAAGGCCAAGTGGGGGGAGATCCTCACCGGCGCCGCGGCCCAGACCATGCCCGAAGAGGACGAGAAGCTCGAAACGCTCACGGCCGGCAGCACGACGTTCGTGTGCCACGCCGGGTGCGATGGGCTCCTGGCCGACCAGAAGAAGGTCTACGACAGCAAGGACAAGCACACGCACGTGCAGATGGGCGGCCCGGGTGGCGCTCCGCGACAGATCGACGTGGACACGCGTCCCGTCCCCTACCAGGTGGGCGAGACGACCTACGACGAAGCGATCGCTGGCGGGTACACGTTCTGTGGGAAGCACTTCGCTCACCTCGCGGTGACCACCCCCACAGCGCCGAAGGGAACGGTCTTCACCCAGCTCATGACCGAGCGGTGGGACAATCAGAAGGCCCACAACAGCGTCACCGGTGCCCTGCACAAGGCCGCCATGCAGGCGATGGATCTGCACAAGCCCGAGGGACACCGTCCCGGCCCCCAAGACCCCAACACGCCCGATACGTCCGAACAGGCTCGGGCGCGGGCACTGTGGGAGGAATGGGACCGGATCGGCTGGCTCGAGGGGCGCAACCGCATCGTCGAAGATATGATCGAACAGGAGCGCAACTGCGCCGATGCGGGGCTCATCCGCCTCGTCATCGCGGCATACGACTCTGCAACCGACACGGTGGACCTCCACGCCGCCTTCACGGCCATCATGCTGGCCGGCGGCTACGCGAGCTACGACACCGCCGCTCTGCAGGAGGCCCACAACCACCTGCACGAGGTGGCCGAAGCGGCGAAGAACGCCCCCGACTACCTGCGCCGGGGACTCCGTAGCCTGGGACAGGTGGCCACGGATCCCGAGGTCCGGCGCTGGACGAGGAAGTTCAAGACCTGCGCGTGGATCTTCGCGGCGGGCATGCTCTGCTACCTCGCAGCCACGTTCCTCACCTACATGCCCTTCAAGGGCGACGAGATGACCAAGTACTTCCTCGGCTACGGCATGCGGATCGGGCTCTACCTCGCCTCGCTCGGATTCTGCGCTCCGCTCATCCTCTTCCTCCTCCTGCTCCACCTCGTGTGGCGCGGGGGCGAGGCGATCCTCGGGATGAGCCTGCGCACCGCGCAGGCACTGCTGCACGAGTTGAGCATCGAGCTGCCACCTCGGGACGAACTGCGCGACTACGACAACCACTGGCCGCTCCTCAAGATCGCCTCCTACACGCTGGTTGCCCTGCTCTTCGGCGTGGGGATCGGCGTGGGTTCGGTGGCGGTCGAGAAGGGAATCGAATCGAGCACCCTCGCGCTCGGACTGCGCGTGGGGACGTTCATCCTCTTCTGCTGGGCGGGGGCGAGCGGCTGGCACACGATCGCAACAAAGAATTCGAGCGAGCTCCTGAAGGCGGCGGCGATCCGCAAGGACTCGACGACGGGGAAGGTTCTCTCCGCCTTCGAGGCCAAGCCCGCCCTGGGTCTCCTGGTGGGCGTCACGCCCATCGTGATCCTCACCTTCATGGGAATCGTGCCGCGAGCCGGCACGTTCAAGGAGGGGGCGCTCGAACTACGACAGGGACAGATCTACCAGAACGGCATGGAGATTGGAGACCGAGAAGAGGTGATGGGCGAGTTGAAGGTGATGGTGAGCCCTGATGGGATCATCCACACCATGGACGGCCAGACACCCAAGCCGTACAAGGGACTCGCCTTCAGCCAGACGAGCATCTTCTCGGGACTCCTGCACGCAACGCCAGACACACAGCACGCCTACCCGCTCGAGGGACAGACCATCCATGGGGAGTGGTGGGGAGCGATTGAGCCGGCGACCCAGATGGTGCGGCTCGACGATCTCTTCCCCTGCCCAGAAGACCCGGCGGTGCGCCAGGCACGCTGCCCATCCGGCACGAACTACACCATCAACTCCAAGACCAAGCAGGTGCGGGTCCTGAACAAGGATCTGGATCGGCCGAGCGTCGAGGGGATCGAGGTCGAAGTTCTGCCGAGCGGGTACGTACAGGCACGCCTTCTGCCCACGAGCAACTGACAGCCACGTTCCTTCTTTCTCATCCTCCATAGCTCGCAAGGGCGAAGGAGGACAGCCAGGCCTCACCGCCTGGCTTTCGAATTGGCTAATTTAAGCAGTATTCCTTGACAAAAGTCTGATTTTCTGGTAAATTTGCACGTTCGTTCTTTGAAAGAGCTTGTCATTCCAGACCTGTTTTTGTGACAACCCCCCGTGTTGTCAGCGGGTTTGGAGTGACAAGTGCGACAAACAAAACGTCCGACACTCCGTGTTGGACAAGAAGGAAGGAAACGAACGATGGAAAAGCGAATCGTGATCCTGGTGGCCCTCGTGGCCATGTTCTTCAACCTCAACTCCGTCATGGCCCAGGAGGCCGTGGCGGATCCGTGCCCCGATTCGAAGATCTCTGTGATCCGCACCGGCCCCGGCTCCTACACGCGCGTCTGCGCCGATCCGGCTACGCCCGAGGGCATCCGCATCGCCTCCCGCGGCGCGGTGAACCTCACGGGCCCCGCTGGGTACTTCGTGGGCAACGCCCCGATCTACTACGCAGGTCAGCCCGACCCGAGCGCCAGCTACGCCCGTACCTACATGACCACCACCGTGTGGGACATGCAGGAGAGCGTGTTGGTCGGTATCGAGGCCACGGCCCTCTCGCAAGAAGTTCGCAACGCCCGGGACCGGGCGCACGCCCAGGGCCAGCTGCTGATTCTGGGCAACCAGATCGGCGAGCTCCAGGGCAGTGTGACTCAGCTCTCGGGGCAACTGTTCGAAAGCCAGCGGGCGCTCGCGGCGGCCATTTCGGCCGGTGACGAGGCCAATCGCCAGGCGATCGAGACCGAGATCCGGAGCCTGCAGACCCGCATCGAGACGGCCAAGAAGGCGCAGGTCGGACAGAAGAACGACAGCAAGGACAAGGTCGAAGAACACACCACCACCAACGAGCCCAAGTCCGCGAGCGAGGCCAAGCAGATCATCCTGCAGGGCGTCGACAAGCGGTCGGGCGGATGGAAGGACTGACGATGAAGACGATCAGCACCGTGGCCGCCATCGCGGCTGTCCTGTTCGCTACCACCTTCAACCCCGCCCCCCTGGCGGCAGAGGAGAGCGACCTGCTCTCCACGGGGGACGACGACACGACCGAGGCCGAGCTCGAGCTCGCGGCCATGCGCCAGGCCGAGACCTGGGCGCACAACGAGGCGGAAGCGGCCAAGAAGGAGAACGCCAAGCTCCGTGAGGAGCTGGCCGCGGCGAAGGCCAAGAGCGAGACGCTCGAAGCGGTCGCCGCACGTGAGCCGGCCCCGGCCCTCCAGCCGGAGTCGCCCACGACGGCTGTCGTCCCGCCGTCCCACATCTCGGCCCCGCATGTGGATCCCACCTGGTACCGGCACACCGGCGTCATCAACGGCCGCGTGAAGATCCCGAACCTGTTCGGGAACCCGGGTCTCGAGTGGTCCAACTGCGACGACTGCTGGAAGGTGGCGAACGTTTCCGAAGGCTGGGTCCTCGTGCGCTTCGGCCACGTGGACGCCTACCTTCACCGGGGCGGCCAGTCCATCGTGGACCCGCTCGGGCGCGGGGTGTACTTGGCCCCGGCCGAGTACGTGAGCATCCCCACCGAAGACGGCGAGATCAACTTCTCGTGCGTCGAGGTTCGCCAGGGAACCGACGGGTTCCGTCTGGCCACCACCCCCTCTCTGCAGACGCTCACACAGGGCATCGTGGGGTCAGACAAGACCTACACGATCGGCAATCACAGCTGTCCCGGCTAGGGACGGCACCCTCTCTTCGTAGAGATGGTCGAAGCGCTGCCCGCGCTCCCATCTCTACATCCCACGAATCGATATGCGCATGTACGCATGTCGCTTGGTGAGATAAAACAACCCCTCCTTTCACCAAAGGAGGGGTTGTTTGTTTGTCGAAGTCACGTCCCGTCCACTACGTTGTCGTTGCCGTGATGAGTGCGTCAATCACGAAGTTCGAGATTGCATACGCCGCCACCGTGATGACAAGTCCGATGATAGCCTGGCGAATAATAGCCACGCCATGCTCCACCTTCTTCGGATCCCCTTGTGCCAGCATATACTGGATGCCGCCGTAGACGACAAGGATCACGAAGACGATTCCCAAGACACCGAGAACGACGTTCACGATATTTCCAATGAGTGTGGGCAAGTCACTTGCTTGGGCGTCGCTCAAACCCGCGTTCTGTCCGATCGTATCAAGCTGCGTGCTGGAACCGGAAAGCCCGGTTGGCACCGCAAACGCCACGCTTACCCACGCAAGGGATCCGCCAATGGCGCCCGCCACGCCCTGTGTAATTTTTTTGATAGACATACGTGATTAAGAAGTTGTAATAGTTGTAAGAAGGGAATCAATGATGAATGTTGCCAGAGCGTAAGACGCAACGATCACGACGACAGCCAATGTGGAATTGATCATGAGCGAGCGCGCCTTCTTCACCTTATCCACGTCGCCGGCCGCGAGCATCCACAGAATTCCCCCGTAGATAAGGAACAGGATGAATGCCACACCGATAGCTCCGAGCGCCACTTTTATGGCTACCCCGACGATCACCGGAACCGATGCAGTTGTCTCTGCCGTCACATAGCCTGCTGCTGCTCCCGTTTGAGAAAGTCCTGTGTCAATCGCAAGGAGCATAAGGAGCGAGCAAGATGGCTAGAAGCCAGACGGAGTGGTCGCTGATGGACCGCCGGATGTTGCCGTGACAAGTGAGGTGATCACGAAGTTAGCAATGGCGTAGGCGGAGAGCACAATGGCGAGTCCCACGATACCCATGACAATAAGTTTGCGCGCGTCCTTCACCTTCTCGTCGGCGCCGCCGGAGGTCATCCACTTGAATCCACCCCAGAGAATGATGACGACGGCCACGACACCGAGGAACGTAATGATAGCGCGCACAATGCGGGCAATCGTGTAGCGGAGGTCTTGCTGACCGAGGCCGGCCACTTGGCCAAAGGTGCGGCCCGTGTCATCTACTTCCAGAAGTTCGGAAGCCGTGATTGGCGAGTCCTCACTTGTGGAGAAGGTATCTTCCTCTCCTACGGCAAAGGCTGTCGGAGCAATGAGGGTGAGGGCCACAAGCGCCCCAAGCCCGTACCCCATGATGCGTTTTAATGAAAGAGACGTGGACATAAGATAAAGAGTAAAAACGAAAAAGTTGCTTAAATTATAACATGACTTGTCAAAAAACTATCCACCGGTCGTCTCGGTAAGAGCGCCCACGACCCAGTTGACCCCTGCGTACGCCGTAAAGAGCACGGCAAGCCCAATGACCGCCCACGCGAGGGTTTTCTGGCCTTTGGCGATCTTCTCCTTCTCTCCTTGCGAGGTCATCCACACGAGACCGCCCCACACAAACATGAGGAGTGCTAGCATGCCGCTGATGCCGAGAATGGCCTTGATGAGGCGACCCACCAGCACGCGCACGTCGGTGACGCCAAGCGGATCGGGCAGAGAAGCTTCGGCCGCGGCCGCCGCTGTGGCGCCCGAGACGTTCACGCTCTCCGCGGCAGGCGGAGGAGTGGTGATGGCCCGGACACCAACAGGGAAGAGGAGAGGAGCAAGGGCGAGAAAAAAGAAGAAACGTTTCATAGGTGTGTGATTAGGGGGCCGAGGGGGCAAAGAGCTGAAGGTAATTTGCGTCACAGCAAGAAACAGTTGTGTCCTCGCCGCACCGGTTTGGCACGCAGGCGCCGGGGAAGGATGCATATGCTGCCGGATCAACGCAAGAGTAGCCTGCGAGCGGATCGGTCTCACGCGCCTGCAAATTAGTAATGGCGCACAGATCTTGGCACTGGCCCGCGTAACACTCACTGTTTTCCCCGCAGACCACGCCGTTGTTTGTGCCGTCACAAGCGATGCCTCCCGGCGCACTCCCCGGCGCGCCAGAAGTCAGCACGTTTACAACGGTGTTCAAAATAAGATACGCGGAGAAAGAAATGACAAGCCCCACGGTTGCTGCCCAGAAGTATTGACGCCCCTTTTGTATTCCTTCTTTTTCTCCGCGAGAAGTGAGCCAGTAGATACCGCCGACAACAAACAATAGGAGCGCCAGAGATCCCACGATACCGAAAATAAATTGCGCGACGTTTCCGAGCACAACCATAACATCTGCGAGCGTGCAGACGCCCTCGTCGTAGCACACGCGGCAGGTATCCTTCATGAAGGGGCCAACCACGTCAGCGCCGTAGGTGCTGCAACGCGGGGCCTCGGCCGCCTGCGCGAGGATGGGGAACAGGAAGACGAACATCGTGACGGCAAGGAGGCGCTTCATAGTGTCTGGTTGACTTTATTCTGCGCGATGCGGAGCTCCGCGTAAGGATCTTCGGCCGTGAGAGCATCCTCGAGGAGATCCACAAGCGCTTCCTCGGCGGACTTTACATCGCGCCCGCGATACCAGCTTTGCGCCGTGAGCACTTGGCTTGCGAACGGGGCAAGCGTCTCACTTTCCAACTGCGTCTCAATCAGGGAACGTAGCGCCGTCGGCCGCTTGGCGCTTTCGAGGTACGATGTCACGTGATCCTTACCCGTGGCAAAAGCCAGGAAACTCCATGCCGCGTCAGCTTGCTTGCTGCTCTTCGCCACCGTCTCCACCCAGTAGTTGGCCACGTTTACGACGCGCCCACCCTCGATTTGTGGAAGCTCTGTTACGGCAACATCGAGTTTGGGGTTGCGCCCGCGGATTTGCGCGGCGTGATAGCTGTAGCCAAAGAAGAACGCGCTCGTGCCATTGGCGAAAGCTTCAAATGACGATGGGCGCTTGTCATTCCACGTGTAGACTTCCTTGAGTGGGTTGGCAAAGTCGGTGTAGAAACGCAGAGCATCGAGCGCGGGAATATCTTGGTTGGATGCTCCGGGCGGCACATTTGCAAAGGCCGCTTGGCCAGTACTGCGGCTGCGCATCTCTGTGCCGTTTTGCATCATGATGGCGGCGAGCAAGTCCGTCGACCGCTCCACATTTTCTCCTGTGCCGATTCCTGCCCCCGATTGGAGGATAACTCCTTCCGCATTGATGCGTGTGAGGGCTTTCACGTCTTCTTGGAACGTTCTCCAGTCCTCGGGCGGTTCGGCGATACCGGCGGTATTCAACAAATCACGGTTGTAATAGAGGGCCATTGTATCCACGAAAAACGGCAGGGCCCAAATGCGATTCTCTGCAGATCCGCCGGGCTTGGACTGATACGGACGGACGACGTCGTCCACCACCACCTCAACAAACTGGTCACGCAACTGGCGGATGGAAGGAGTGGACTCCTCGCGAACAACAGGGACAATCTCTTTCTTCAGACGCCCCTGCTCTTCGAGGTAGACGACTTTCACGCTTGGTGGCATGGGTTGTGCCAGCGATTGGTACTTGGGGAGCCAGGTGCTGTGTACCGAAAAAATATCCGGACCGCGTCCCTCGGCGAAGGCGCGCACGAGCGCCGCTTCATACTCTTCCGACCGAAATCGGCGGTAGCTTATAGAGATATTTGGGTGGATCGTGGTGTAGTCTGCGATGACTTTCCGGTAATTTGTTCCATCTTCAAACACGCCCCACCAAGTGAGTTTTACGGGAGTAAGGAGCGCCTCGCGTGCAGCCTTCGAACCGCCTCGACAGCCGAGGCCGGGGAGGATGAGCAGAAGGAGAACGAAGAGAAGGACGCGTTTCATAGGAGGGTCTTGAGGAACGGTTTGAGCGTGTGACGGAATTCTTTAGATTCCATAGCAAGGGCAATGTTCGTCTTAAGCCACTCTTCTTTTGTGCCCGTATCGCGATAGACACCCTCGACGATTTTGACGTACATCGGATGGTGCTTGGCAAGCGCAATGATGGCGTCCACCAGCCAAAGCTCTCCGTTCTTGCCAACTTTGGTGTGTTGCAACGCCTCGAAAATGTCCGGCGGGAGAATGTATCCGCCAAGAGCGGCGATGTTCGATCGTGCTTTTTCCGGTCCGGGTTTTTCCACGAGCCCACGAATCTCCCAAACGTTCTTCTGCACCTCGGCTACCGGATCCACAATGGCAAAACGGCGCTTCCCTTCGTCCCCGACCTTGAGCCCCGTGAGCACGATGCCCGGGTGTCTCTCGTAGGTGTCCATGAGTTGCTTGAGCCGCGGCACGCGACTTGAAAAAAACTCATCTCCCCATGCAACGGCGAATGGCTCGTCGCCAATCAGATGTCGGCAGTTGAGGACCGGCGTGCCATTGCCGTATGGTCCTTTCTGCCGCACGTAGGTGAAGTTCGCCATGTCGGCGATCTCCTTCATACGCTCGCGCAGTTCTTCTTTGCCTTGTTTCTTGAGCCAATTCTGGAGATCGTAGTTATAGTCAAAATGGTCTTCGACGGCGCGTTTGGATGCACCCGTCACCAGGATGATGTCGGTAATCCCGCTTGCGACGGCTTCCTCCACCACGTACTGGATCGTCGGCTTATCAATGATGGGGAGCATTTCCTTTGGCATGGCCTTTGTGGCCGGAAGAAACCGTGTGCCGTATCCAGCCACGGGGATAATCAGTTTGCGAATCGCGGACATAGTGACCCAAGTATAACAAAAGAGCGCGTGTTGCGCCTCCCCTGTTATACACTTGCGCGGGACCGGCGGCTGTAATAGATAGCTGCGAGCAGTGTGGAGAGCGGAACAGCAAGGACAAGAGCGCCGCTGCCCACGAGCGTGCGCACAATTTCTTCCGAGATAACTTCGCTATTAAGGATGGCCCATTTTGGCATCATGTCGCTGTTTAAGGAAAACAGGAGAATGAGGGGGAGCGATGCTCCGACATAGGCAAGAGCCAGGGTATTGATAAGGGAGGCTACGTGCTCTTTACCGACAGCAATTCCTTTTCGTATGAGCGATGAGCGCGTTTCACGACCTCCATCGGCGAACTCTTTTATAGCCGCGGTCTGTGTCGTGGTGACGTCGTCGAGCACCCCAAGCGTGCCGATAATCATTCCAGCCAACAAGAGACCGCGCAGGTTTTGGAATGTGGTACTGGAGAACTGGAGCGAGAAGGCATCCTCGCTTCCGTACCCGAGCATACGCGAAAGAGAAACGGCGAGGACAGAGAAACCTACCGCAGCGGCGAGGGTAAGCAAGGTGCTTGCCAGAGCAACGAGTGTTTGGCGGGAAAATCCGTGCGCGACGGTAATAGACACAGTGGCGATCACGAAGGCGCTTACGGTGGCGACCAAAAACGGACTGGCGCCGTTTGCGATAGAGGGTACGGTGAAATACACAAGGATGAGCAGAGAACAAAAAAGACCAGCAAGTGCCGTGACCGCGCGCCATCGCGCGATGCACACAGCGAGAAATACGAACAGAAGTGTCAAGAGGAAAAGGGAAGGAAGACGATAAAAGTCCTGAATAATGTAACGTGGTTCTCCGGCGAAGGCGGAGGTTTTCACGATCACCACGCGATCCCCCGGTTGTAAATCATCGAATGAGGACAAGGGGTTTTCCGCATATTCGGCTTCCACGGGGGCGGGCAATCCCTCCACCGTGACGCGTATTTGTAGGATGGACTCCGTGGGGAATGGGTAATCTGTTTCGAGCGGTCCCATGACGGATTCAACCCGTCCTTTCATGTATTCATCAGGGGGGGTGGGAGTTTCCTCTGCCATAGCGATAACGGGAAAAAATACCGCAAGGAGAAGAACAGCCGCAAGGAGAGTTTGGCGCATACCTAGTGAGCGAACTGGCTTGTGAGGAAAACAAGGAGGCCGACGCCCACAAGGAAGGCGATGAATTGGCGGACAAGACGCGCGCGCCCGCGTTCGTGATGGATTTCGGGGATGATGTCGGCGGCGGCGATGTAGATGAAACCGCCAGCGGTAAGCGCTGTGAGGACGGGGACGGCCATCTCAAGGCGTGTGGCGAACGTGTAGGTGGCAAGGGCGCCCGCGATACTCGCAAGCGAGGAGAGCGCGTTTGCCAAAAGCGCGCGACTCCCTTTCATGCCGCTCGCGAGCAGGATGCTAAAGTCAGCGACCTCCTGCGGAATCTCATGCGAGAAGATAGCAATGGTGGTGACAACTCCCACGGCGGGACTGACAAGGAACGCGGTGGCGAGGGCGATGCCGTCGAGAAAATTGTGAAGGGTGTCGCCGATCAGGATCATGGACTTAGAGGTGTGAACTTCGCAGTGTTCATGGTGACAGTGGTACCAGAGGATGAATTTTTCAATGGTGTAAAAGAGGAGAAAACCCAAAAGGACGTAAAGAGCAGCACTCTCTACGACATCCCCTCCGCGTAGTTCTTCCAACGACTCGAAGGCTTCGGGGATGAGGTCCAGGAACGAAAGAGCGAGGAGTGTGCCGGCGGCAAAGCTCAAAAATAGATGCGAGCGGTCATGCGACCACAACCGGCCCTTAAGAATGGCGAAGGCAAGAAGGAGCGCCACGAGACCGGAGACGATACTCGCCGTAAGGATGTATAAGAGGGTCATAGTGTTATTAAGTGCAGAGGCGCACGATGCCTGTCTCGCCATCAAGTTCCACAATATCTCCGTCAGAAATAATGCTGGTCGCGCGGCGGGTGCCGATAACGGTGGGGATGCCAAACTCGCGTGCAATGGTGGCGGCATGGCTTAAAAGGCCGCCCTGATTTGTGACGATACCGCGTGCCGTGCGTAGGGCTGTAATATGGGAAGGAAGAGCTTGATCGAGAATCACGATTTTTCCTTCAACGTCCGTATCGTTTTTCCAAAGGACAGCCTCCCCTGTTACAAGGCCGGGAAATGCGCCGCTTCCGCGAAGTTCCTCTGTCGCCCCACCGATCTCTTCGGCTCCTTTGTCAAAAAATGCAATAGCCCGCGCAATGGCCGGATACACCATCTGGCACGTCTCAATCGTTTTTGTATCGCTCTTTGTCTGAGCGATTCCCTCAACCTCCTCTACAAATTTGTTCCACCGCAGAAATTTTTTCTGGTCGAACGCCGCGAGCCCTGTGGTGGGATCACTCTCGTAAAATTCCACGATAAGTTTTCGGTGCAAAACTCCTGCCCACGGCAAGAGGGCACGCACGTGCGAGGGGTCTGGATACCAGTCGGTGTGTGCCAAGCGATCTTCTGCTGAGAGGCCGACGTGCGGAAGCGGATGAATGTCTAAATGCATGCCATGCTTCTCCACAAAATGTTGGAGAGCCCGATCTCCCTCTGTGTCTGTGTCGGGGAGAAGGGAGACTTGCTCGAGAGAGCGCGGCCACGGCCATGCCGATCGGCATACGAGAATATCCATCTGGCCCTCGCGCATGGTGATGGGGTAGCCCCATACGTGCATGGCGGCCTCGCCTGTTACGTACCAGTCGTTAGGAGAAATGCCCCAGCCCTCGAAAAGCCAGCGCAGGTCGAGGAGAAGTTCACGGGAAAACATAGCACATACATTCTAACACAAGGATCCCTCAAAAAACCGAAAACGGATGTGCCCATCATTTTGGCTAACATTAGCAGGGGTATTTAGGCTTGGTATGCCACCACTTGCTCGGTGGGTGGTAATCATATACAATCTCATATAGTTAACTTACGAGATTTATGGAAAAGAGAGAGAAACGCATTGCGCATGTTTCGCAACGCATTTGGTCGCTTATCAATCAGATTGATCATCTTAAGGGTCAATGGATCGGTGGGGCAAAGCTTAATCCTCAAGCGCTTGGTCGACTGAAGCGTTCTGTTTTAGTGACTTCATCGGCGGCTTCGACGCGCATTGAAGGAGCGACACTGTCAGACGAAGATGTGGAAAAGATCATACGCGGGATTTCCGTACAAAAATTTAAGGATCGCGACAAGCAAGAAGTGCAGGGATACTTTGAATTGCTTTCCACGGTTTTCGATGTCTGGAAACAAATTCCGTTTAACGAGAGCATGATCAAGCACTCGCACAAAGAACTCCTTAAATACGTCGATAAGGACGAGCGCCACCGAGGCGAGTATAAAAAGACAGAAAACAACGTTGAGATGTTCGAGGAGTCAGGCAAGTCACTTGGCGTCGTATTCAAGACGACTCCTGCTTTCCTCACGCCCAAGCAGATGCAGGAGCTCGTCGAATGGACGATCTCTGCGCTGGATGAAAGCGAATATCACCCACTGCTCATCATCGGAAACTTTCTGCTGACCTTTCTTGCGATCCACCCGTTCCAGGACGGGAACGGCCGTCTCTCGCGCATTCTCACAAACCTCCTGTTGCTGAAAGCGGGATACGCCTACGTGCCGTACGTCTCCCACGAAAAGCTCGTCGAGGACAGCAAGGCGGAGTATTACGTAGCTCTACGCAAGAGCCAGTTGACGTTGGCAAGTGAGTACGAAGATATCGAACCCTGGCTTGAGTTCTTTTTGACTATCTCGCTTGAACAGGCGCGACAGGCTATTGAGTTACTGTCGCACGAAAACATTGAGAAAATCCTCTCCCCTAAACAGCTCGCCGTGTGGCGGTATCTTGAAACGGCGGATGAAGCAACGGCGGGAGATATCGCCAAAGCGACTGGAGTCGCGCGCCCGACTGTCTCGCAGGCGATCGATGTCTTGCTAAGGCTGAAAAAGATCGAGCGTATCGGACAGGGCCGCACGACGCGATATCGGAAAGTGTAAAGCTTGGCGGAGAGGGAGGGATTCGAACCCTCGATACCCTTGCGGATATACATGATTTCGAGTCATGCGCGTTCGACCACTCTGCCACCTCTCCTTGCTTGGTCGTGGGGACGAGTGTAACGTGTGGATATTCCGAAGTCAACGATAAGCATGTAGCTTATGGACTCCACAAAACTTCTCTACCTTGAACACAGCGATGTCTTGGAGAATACCGCTAAGGTTGTGTCTGTGGAAAAGGACGGCGAGAGGGACGTCATCGTGCTTGAAGCGACCATCTTCTACCCTCAAGGCGGCGGACAACCTTACGATCAGGGAGTCATGCAGTCGAACGGCGCCACGTTTCTTGTGGAAGAGGTGCGGTTTGTGGACGGCATTGTGCGGCATATCGGAAAATTTGAACACGGGACTTTCGCCGCAGGGCAAGAAGTCGCCTGTACGGTGCAAAAGGATCGCCGACAATTGCACAGCCGGCTACACTCTGCCGGGCACGTGGTGGATTTAGGCGTCACATCGCTTGGACTCAAATGGATTCCTGGAAAGGGGTACCACTTCCCCGACGGCCCGTATGTGGAGTATGCCGGTGATGTAGAAAATGCAGATAAGGAAAAATTGAAAGCCGATCTTGAAGCGGTGTGCAACAAGGTGATTGCAGAGGATAGAAAAACCACCCTACAGTTCATGGAAAAGGATAAACTTCATGAGGTCTGCCACTTTGTGCCCGACTACATTCCTGAAGGCAAGCCCACGCGCGTGGTTTTCTACGGCGATTTTGCTGTGCCTTGCGGCGGCACGCACGTTGGGCGCCTTTCCGAGATCGGACACATGGCAATTCGTAAAATTAAGACGAAAGGCGGCAATATTCAAGTCGCCTACGACGTAGATCGGTAATACAGGGAACACTATGGCCTATGACTTTTATGTGGCGGGACGGTGGCGCAATAGGGAAGCCGTCAAAGAAGCGCTCGATTTGATCCGCCGGCATGGGAGATCTGCCTATTGTTTTATCGAGAACTTCTACGAAGGAGGGACAGTGGAATTTACGATGGACGGCGACATTGAGACGATCATGCAAAAACTAGAATCACTTCCGCAGGACCATGAATTTGTCCGCAAAGTTTTTCACACAGACTTACAGGCAGAAAAGGAATCCCGCACTTTTGTCTTGGTGCTCCCCGCAGGAATTTCTGGGCACATTGAAGCAGGAATCGCTTACGGGATGGGTAAAAAATGCTACGCCGTCGGCACACTGCAGAAAACAGAAACACTATACGCTATCTTTGATAAGATATTTCCGGACGTGGGAGCGTTAGGCGAATGGTTAAAGAACGAGCATACCTATGATCGAACTTGAACTCCGAGGAGAGTGTACGACGAACTACGATGCATTAAAGGCGCGGTTGGATAAGGCGGCGGTGGATGCGGGAACGACACCGATGGAGAAGCGGCGCACGAGTGTGATGTGTTTTGGGAAAATGGGGGAGAAAAAAGTGGATGTGCGCTGCCGCATCACAAACGGAGAAGCCGAGGTTGTGGCAAAGATCGGCGCGTTTCATGCGCACGATCGTACGGAGGTGTGCGAAAAGGTGAGTCTTGACCAAATGGTCGGCTTTGCCAAAATTTTTGCGGCGATGGACTTTTCACTGGTGAAAGTAGGGACGCGTTTTCAAACGCACTACGTGGTTGATGGCATTGACGTGACGCTCGCCAAAGGGCAGAGCGGGCTTGCGTATGTGGAGTTTGAAAAGATGGTTGAAAACAAAAACGACCTGGAAAAAGAACAAAAGCTTCTTGAAACACTCGCGACGACACTCGGTGTTGTATTATGGAAGACGGGCGACGAGTACTACACGTTTTGCGATCGGCTCACGAATGAGGAAGACTGGGCGTTTACAGGTTCACGCGCGGATGAGCAGCGCCTTCTGGATCAAATTCACACAACACATTCTGATACATAATTATGACCGACCTTGAACGCTCTCGCGCGTCCATCCTCGCCCTTCCCACACAGTGTCTTCAGGGATGGCAGGAATCGCGACGCGTCGTTTTCCCCGCATCGTATCGTACATGCACAAATGTTGCCCTCGTCGGGACCGGCGGCTCGGCATTTGGCGCAGAGATTGTCCTTGCGTGGGGCGCGGATCGTCTTCGCACCCCTGTTGTTATAGCTTCGGCCGGGAATCTTCCCGCATGGGCGAATGCAAAGACGCTCGTGGTCGCCGTTTCCTATAGTGGGAGCACCGAGGAGGTCGTGCGCATGGCTAAAGAGGCGCACAAGCGTGGATGCAAACTTGTCATTGTTGCAAAGGGAGCGGAGCTCGCGGCGTTTGCAAGACAAAAGAATATTCCCGCCTACATTTTTGATGATCGCCAGACGAATGTATCCCTCCAGCCGCGCATGGGAGTGGGGATTACTTTTTTTGCCGGACTTGGGATTCTTTCCCGGCTTGGATACGTGAAAGTTTCCACGAGGGAAGTTATGGAAGCCGTTCGAGAGCTGCAACGTCAGATGGCAAAAGGAAATTTTGAGAAGGGGGCAACGGCACTCGCCAAAAAACTGCACGGCCGCATCCCTCTTCTTATCGGGGCGGAGCATCTGCGTGGCGTCTTGCGTGCAACACGCAACCAGATACACGAGAATGCAAAGCAGTTTGCTGTCGAAGACACCATTCCCGAGCTCAACCACCACTTAATGGAAGGACTCACGCATCCCCGCGCCGTCCGCGATCTTGTGGCGGTCTTCTTCGCCTCGACATTCTATCAAGGTAGCATTGCGCGCCGCATGAGTGTGACGCAAGAAGTCATGCGCCGCCAACATATTCCCTGCGTGACCGTCCCCATCTCTGCCAAGACACCTCTTGCCGAGGCGCTTGTCCTGCTCCAGTTCGGGAGTCTCTGTTCGTTTGCCCTTGTGAAGTTAAACGGCGTGAATCCAAACGCCATTCCGTGGGTGGATTATTTCAAAAAGAAACTCGCGCGTTAAACATCTTTATCAATCTGCAGGTGCGGCCATGTTTCCTGCCATCGTTTTGCTGTTGTGCGGCGACGGTAAAGCTCCATGTCTTGAAAGGGAGGGGGAACAGGGCGGACGCGCAAATGAAAGAGGTCTTCCAGGCCGTGAGGCGCGGAGATCGTGAGCGTGTCATCTGGCTCCAGCCGGACGCCGACACAAGTGGGCGTCTCACTCCAGTAAGACATGAATATCGAGGTCGGTCCGTGGGTCGGGTAGAGAGGAAACTTTTCGTGCGCGCGCGCCTGGTTGAACACGTTCCACGTGTAGGTGCCATCTCGTTCTTGGAGCTTCTCCCAAAGGGAGAGATCGTGCGCAAGAGCATCATCGCGTGTCTCGAAGTACACCACGTCCACATCGTTAAGTGGTGTACGGTGCGTGTAGCCGTGGAGGACGTCCCACACGGTGTTGCGAATGGCGCCAGCCGCAATGTACCAGTCGGGAAGATGGAGGTCACGCACAATTTGAAGCGCGCCAATGAGACGCGGTTCGTGCCGAATGATCTCTACGAGTTTTGACGGAAGATCACTCATACCGTTTCTGGTTTGTGTGTCGCGAGAATGATGACGGCGACGAAACTCCATGTGAGGATGGCCAGATCGTTTTTAAAGTACGGCACATCGACAAGACCGTGAACAAACATGGTAAGTAACGCCGCGGTTCCCGCAAGGACGAACCGATCCTGCCGGTGCCGCCAGACGATTTTTGCGAGGGTGTACGCAAGGAGGAGAAATCCCAGGAGCCCCAGGAGCCCAAGCTCTACCCAGATGTTTAGGAAAATATTGTGTGGGTATTGGAAGATTTCGAATCGCGTGTCTTTATGGTACGGCTCTATCGCTCTGGGATAGCCCGACAGACCGGCACCGAAAATAAACTGCACGGGCTCGTCTGTGAGCATGATCCACGTTTCACTCCATTGCGATCGCCGCACTTCTCCAGACCAATCACGCAGAGTCACCTTGTCTTTAATGGAGGAAGACAGAAGCACGGCAAGGAGGAATGCCACGCCTATGGCAAGGACGCCCGTGCGTAGAGATTTCTTTTGCGAAAGAAAGGCAACAAGAACGAGTGAGGCCGGAATAGCCACCAATGCAGCTTCGGTCTCTGCCGCCACAATGGCGTTGATGCCAAAAGCGATGGCCCACACAAAAAACGCACGCGGCTTTCTACCAAACACCAACAAGGCGCTTATGATGGGTGCCACGAAAAGTCCGAGCGCGTTGGGATACGCAAAGACGCTCGTGATGCGTCCCTCAATGTCCCACGGGGCGGGAATTCCAAGCCCTGTAAAAGTTTGCGCGAGTCCTCCGAGGGATAGGACCAGGACACTTCCCGCGAGTGCAGCCAAAAGACGCGGAAGGTCGTCGCGTTTCAGGATGGAGACGAGGGCGACAAAAAGAATAAGTGGCTCCACGAAGTACGCTTTCAGAATTCCCAATGCCGCAAAAAAATCCGGGGCGATGAAAAGGGAGAGAATACCTGCCGCAAGAATTACAGTAATGGGGAGTCGAAGAGATAGGAACGCACTTGGTGTACAACGAGCAAGACGCCAGGGTTTCTCTTTGAGTGAGCGAATGACCCATGCTGCAAAAAATATCCATACCCACACTTCAAGCATGGTGGTTGGGATGCCAAGAACATCAAAACGCCACAGGTAGATAGGCGCGGCGGCGACAAGAAAGAGAAGGGTCGTCTTCAAGTCTCTCCATGCCAATACACCAAAGAGCACGGTGGCAATAAAACCAAACGCGATCATACTAGGTGCTAAAAAGAAGTTCGCGGACCATTGCCGGACGCACACCGCCCAAAGCCATAACGGCGGCTACATAGAGCGTGGTGCCGATAAACACCGTTGGGAAAAGGGAAAGGGAGGGAAGAGCCCAAAGCACGAGAGCCATAATGGCACTTGCGCCAAGAGCAACTCCTGCAAAATGGAGTGAGAGGCGCGTGTGTGAAGTGCGGAGCACCACCATTGTGGTAAGCAGGTTAATCATGAGTTCGCTTGCTACCGTCATGAGTGCGGCGGCGGGGAGGCCGAAGCGCGGAATAAGAAGGAAGTAGCCGGCAAGAGCAAAGACGGCGGTGAGCGCGTACCACCCGATGACCGCGCGCTGCTTATGGATGGCGACCACCGCATGTCCGCTCAATGCCCCAAAGAATATGGGGATAAGAGCCAGCATGAGAAGAGAAAGAATGGGGCCGGAGCGTGCAAACTCTTCCCCAGCAATAAGGCGCATGAGGGCGTTTGCCACAAACGGCGTGCCGACGACGAGCGGGAGGACAAAAAGAGCGAAGACATCAAACGTTCGCTGAAAGAAGGTCTGAAAAATCTCTCTCTGTTTATTCGCCCATGCCGAAGCCATCTGCGGCAGCACAAGCCCCATGTACATGACGGGAAGTGCCGTGAACACATCCACAAATCGGTAGCCGGCACCATAGATTCCCACCTCTGATTGCGGGAAATAAAATCCAAGAATGATGATGTCGCTTTTAAGATACAGAAGATTGAAGAAAATAGACACGCCGATCGGCCACGACTGACGAAGAGCTGTGCGCCATATGGAGAGGTCTACCGTGGGGAGCAGAGAGACAAACGGACGCGCCTCGCGCAGGGTTGCGAGGAGCTGAACCACGTTCCCCACGGTCGTGGCCGCCATCATGGCCACGACGCCAAACTCGGCAGCGGCGACGTACCACACAAGGGCCAGGGTGCAGAGGCGACCGATCATCTCTGCACGCACCGCGCGCTTCATCTCC
Organism: Candidatus Uhrbacteria bacterium; assembly: GCA_016187485.1. Taxonomy (NCBI): domain Bacteria; phylum Candidatus Uhriibacteriota; species Candidatus Uhrbacteria bacterium. The sequence continues at coordinate 24,723 of JACPJO010000002.1, forward strand.
AAATGCTTTTGGAAAATCCCTGTAAGCATCCCCGAAGCTGAGAGGGCGAGGTAGCTTAACGAGCCTACCGCGATTGCCCACTGAATAGCCGGCGGGTAAGGAGTGAGAAAAGCAAGTCCTGCCGCCGTGCCAAGCAAGACAACACCAAGGGCAAGACGCAAACCAAAAAATGCGCGCGCCAGCCGACTCTCGTCTACGTCATCTTGGGAGAGGAGTTGGAGAAATGTAAGCGTAAGCCCAGCGTCCACGACAATGGCCACCATCTGCAAGTAGGTCGTAGCGGTGGTGAATTCTCCATATCCAGCGTCGCCAAGCGCACGTGTCATGAGGGCCAGGGTAACGAGTCCGAGCAGAACACCCACTACTCGCCCGCCGAACTGCACAGCATAGTTTTTCGCAATAGAAGCCATGGCGGTCATAGATACCGCGTATTGTCGTGGAAGTTGGGGGATCGGTCAATTTTTGTTACACTGGAGCTCTTATGAGATTGATGGGTTTCATTTTTTTTCTCCTTCTTCTCCCCTCTGTTGTTTCGGCGGCGCCGCGGAAAGGATATGAGGCGCTTGCGACAGGCGTACCAAGTAAAAATCAACTGACATTTGAGGCAGGGGAGCGCAAAGAGGTGACGTTCGCGTTTCGCAATATCGGCACAAAAGTATGGAAGAATGATGGGGCGGGGTACGTGTCACTTTACACGGTGGAGCCCAATTACCGCAAAAGTATTTTCGACCCTGGCACCTGGCTGGCTCCCGCACAGGTGAAGCGTGTCGGCCAAGCATCTATAGCAGTTGGCGAAGAGGGGACCGTCACGTTTGAGCTCGCGGCGCCAGGGATGCCCGGAGCATATACGGAGAGTTTTCAACTTGCCGCTGAAGAAGTCACATGGATTCCCGGTGGGAAAGTCACACTTACCATTGTGGTGACAGAACCGACTGCTGCCCTCTTGGATTTTGGAGGTGAGGAGAGCGGGCAGGATGTTGATGCAGAGACGGTAGGTGCGGAAGGGTACACGGCCGAGATTGTCGTGCGCAGCGCCGACCGTGTGGTGACGAAGGGTGGCCGCTCGATTCTCTACACCGTTGGCATCAAAAATACAGGAACGAAGACGTGGCAAAAGCGAGCGATAGATGTACCGGCAGCCTCGATGGCGTTTGCGCATCCCGCGTGGGTGAGTGCCTCCCGCGCGGCTGTTCAAAACGAGGGGACCGTGCCGCCCGGGGCGACCGATGTCATCTCGTTTGCTTTTCTTACGCCGCGAACTGCCGGCGAACACCTTGTGACCTTCCGATACACCGCAGACGGCACGGAAGTGATCGGCGGAGAGATAACCATTCCGGTGGAAGTTACGACAGACGCTGGCGAGGTTATCTCCTCCCCCATTAAGGATGGGATTCTCGATCGTATGGATAAAATCGTCGAACCCACTCTGCGTGTGGGGGTGCTGTTGGTGGACGAGGAAACACAGAATAAGGTTGTCTTGCGGTGCGATTGCGAAATGCTCTCGGTCGGAGACGAGACGGGGGTGCGGTTAGGGAGTGTGCCGCGCGCAGGGGAAGTCGTCGCTCTCTACAAAGATGGGCAGTATTTCTTTGATGCCGGAGACGGACTCCAGTCCTCTCCCACGCCACTGCGCTTTATTCCCGATGTGCCAAATGCCGTTCTGACAATCACCAATTTTGATCGCCGTGCGACACGGGGCACCGAGTTTGCGGATAACCAGTTCCGGAATATTTTAGAGATTCGTCATAACACAAAAAAAGATCGCATCTGGGTCGTTAACGAACTCCCTATAGAAATGTATTTGCGTGGCCTTGCCGAAACGTCTAACGCGTCGCCCATCGAATATCAAAAAGCTATTGCGACGGCCGCGAGAAGTTACGCCTATTACCAGTCGGAGCGCAAAACAAAATATACGGCAGAGGGATTCATGGTGGATGCGTACCGTGACCAAGTCTACAAGGGTTATGGAAGTGAGGCGCGCATGCCGCAGTTTGTGGCGGCAGTACAAGCGACGGCGGGCGTGGTGGTGACGCACGATGGTCAGACGGCGCTTACGACCTATTTCGCCAGTTCCGACGGGCGCACGCGCAGTTGGAGTGAGGTGTGGCGTGGCGCCCTCCCGTACCTTGTTTCTGTTCCTGTTGCGTGCGATGAAGGAAAGAGTTTACGCGGACACGGGGTGGGCATGAGTGCAACCGGCGCAGCCTGCCAGGCACGTCAGGGGTTGGGGTGGAAGGAAATCATGAAGAGCTACTACACGGGCATAGACTTCCGTCGCGAGTGGTAAAACAAAAAAGGTGCCAGGCACCTTTTTCTTTACTTTTTGACCAAGTGACGGTACTTCCGGCGGATGGTGATTTTCTTGCCGATCTTGGTATTTTTATTCGCATGACGAATGCGAGCTCGCATGGCGCTGTTCATAGAGGGTTGTTGTGTGGGCCAGACTGTATCACGCCTTTGCCGGTGTGCCAACCCCCTGCTCGTGGATACGGTCTTTTTCCGAGAGTTCCATAATTTTCATCTTCATTTCGTCTGGACGCGCGATCTGTTTCATGTGGAAGCGTTCATGTTCGGCGGCCGTCTGTACGAATACGTCGCCAAACTTGAAAAATGTTTGCAGGATGCCTTTGGTTTCGGCGGTGACATCTTGGATAGAAGAGAGGTTGAGTTCGGACGCGGTGCGGCGGAACAAGCCGTGTTGCTCAATGTTCAGCACGCGGCCGCTGGTCAGAATCCAGACATCCAAAAAGTAATCAATAAAATCTGTGAAAGAAAACAGCCACACGGCAAGAGTATAGGTCACCGTAAGGAGGAGGAGAATCGGCCGGGCGACCGTGTGATCTAGGAGAGCGGGGGCAGCAAAAACAATGAGTTGATAAACGCCAAGCGGCACGGCAAAAAGCACGAGGGCGGTGAGAATGATTTTCAAGGGGACGATCCAATGTGCGCGACGGATCAGAACGACCGTTTCGCCCGGCTCGAGTTTTGTGACTATTGCGTGGGCCATATTATTTTAGCGTCGCCGGAGGAAGTTCGAAGAAATTGGGAAGGGAGTCGGGGGAGATGGTCGTGGCTTGCATCCAATCAAGCGGCTCCAAAATGAGAAATCCGCCGCCGAGCAAAAGAACCGTTCCTGCGAGGTACACACTTAAGACAAGGAAAGGAAGGGCACCCCCGTCGGCATAGCGGATCAAGTGATAGGTATTGAACAGACAGACAAGGAGAAAGAAAAACAGGAAGACTCCAAAGGGAATGAGCACGTACCAGAGAGGGAATGTCATAAGAGGGAGGGGGAAACTGCGGGACAGGGAAGACCGAGATGTTCGTACGCTCGAGGGGTGGCTTTGCGGCCGCGTGCGGAGCGTTCCAGGAATCCAAGCTGGAGTAAAAATGGTTCATGTACGTCTTCAAGTGTGTCCGTTTCTTCTTGAGTGGCGGCAGCGAGAGTGGAAAGACCCACAGGGCCGCCGCCGAACTTCTCCACGAGCGTATGTAAAATGTGCCGGTCTGCGGCGTCCAGGCCAAGTGGATCAATCGCGAGCATCTCGAGCGCTGCAAGCGCGCTCTCTGCCGTGACGGTGCCGCTTCCGCGGACTTCGGCAAAGTCGCGTGCGCGCTTCAGCAGACGATTTGCGACGCGCGGGGTGCGGCGTGCGCGTGATGCAATGACCGATGCCGCCTCGTGTTCCATAGGGATGCTCATTTTCGCTGCGCTTTGGTGCACGATGCGCTCAAGCTCTGCCGGAGTGTAAAAGTTGAGGTGATAGGTGGCGCCGAAACGATCACGCATGGGGCTTGAAAGCAAGGAGAGGCGCGTGGTGGCGCCGATAAGCGTGAACGGCTCAAGGTTCAACCGGAGAGTGCGCGCCGTCGGTCCCTTTCCCACCACGAGATCAAGCACAAAATCTTCCATTGCGGGGTAGAGGACTTCTTCGATCATTTTGTTAAGGCGGTGGATTTCGTCAATGAAAAGGATGTCGCCCGGACCGAGATTGGAAAGGATAGCAGCCAAATCGCCCACGCGCTCAAGCGCTGGCCCGCTTGTAATGCGGATGTTGGCGCCCATTTCTCTCGCAAGGACGTGGGCGAGGGTCGTTTTTCCTAATCCAGGATTGCCGTAGAGAAGCACGTGCTCCAGAGGCTCTTGCCGTGCCTTCGCCGCTTCAAGGAAGATATGCAGATTTTCCTTCAGCTCTTCTTGTCCAACGAACTCTTCAAGGGTCTCTGGACGCAAACGCATTTCAAACGACCGCTCCTCGTTATTTGTATTTTGTGGAGTGACTGGAGAGGCGAGTTGTTCTTCTGTCCGCTCGAGCATAGTGTGGCCATTTTCCCAGCTCCTGTGATGTACGTCAATTTCAATACTGTGGTGCTACGGGAGGGATTCGAACCCTCAATCCTTGCGGCAAGGGAGTTTAAGTCCCTCGTGTATACCAATTCCACCACCGTAGCATGTAAAAGGCCACAAAAGCGTACCGTGGAAAAGTTGAACTGTCCACTCTTGCGAGTCGTGGCCTCGCGTGTTATATTCGTCTCGTTTTGCGGCAGTAGTTCAGTGGTAGAACGTCTCCTTGCCAAGGAGAAGGTCGCCGGTTCGATCCCGGTCTGCCGCTCCATCTCGTTTTCACATGTTCCTCGATCAAAAAGACTCCATGGCTGGAGTCTTTTTGCGTTTCGGGTTTTTTGCGGACTATGGCCTGCTGATAGCCTGTAGTTCACTCACGGCTTGCGGTTCAACCTCGAGGGTATTGGCCAGCGATTGGAAAGCGATCGTGATCTCCTTGTACCACTTTGCTCCAGAATAGTCTTTCTTAGTTTCCATACGATGTTTGGAGAGTAAGGTGTTTTAATCTACGCGAACGGAGAAACCAACCGAGGAGAAGAAGCATGCCGAAGGTAAAGACGGCAAAACTCCACAGCCATCGTGGCGGTTCACGCACGGCCAAGACGAGGCCCGAAGCGGCTGGTTCCTCTGCGGGTTGTTCCAGGACGATGTCCTCTTGTGTACGTGGCAAGAGCTGGCGTGTCCCGTTTGAGAGGACGAGAATCCCTGTAATGGTGACCTTTTCGCCGGGGCTCAACGAGGTGAAGTTTATGCCGGTGGGACGTTTCGCCGAGACGATTAGCTCATGTGTTCCTTCTTGCAGACGCACGCGTTCCGAGGCGGCCTCGACAACTTCTCCTTCCGTTTTAAGAAGCGCGCCCACATGCTTGTCGCCGATCTCACCAAGCGGAAGCACTGTTGCCACGGGGGGCTCTTCGTGTCCGAGAATGGTGATGTGCTCGCGCGCACTCACCTTGAATCGTTTCTGTCCGTAGGCCTCGCCAAAAGTTCCTTGCATCCGCACACGGTCGCCGAGCGCAAGCTCTGGAAAGTCTGCTTTCTGCATGTAGACCTGTGTATCCGGGTTTTGCACATAGAATTGTTGCGTGGAGAATGCCCCGGGCAGAGCGGACACAATCGCTTCGATGATCTCCGTGCGCGATGTCGAACTTTTCTTTACCTTTACTGAAGATGCGACGGCTATTTCTGGCGTATCGGGAGTGGGGGTGAGAGAGACGGGGGGAATCTCAAGAGGAGGGGGGCTTGGAGCCTCTCCGGACGGAGCGAGTGCCGCCATTTGCCCTTGCCACCGCCACGTCTCACCCTCTTTGCGGTAGCGGCCACCCTTTGGCGCATCTTTATAGGTCACGGAGTCAATGGGTATGCCGTTTGGGTGTACAAGAGTGATCGTGTCCGTGTCGTTGTTGAGGGTGATCTTGGTGAGGGGACGCGGAAGCTGCACTTCTGCATGTGCGGCAACTACGTGTGTACCCTCCGCTTTCCATACTTTGCCTCCTGCGTCTGCAAGCGACCAGCCGTAAAGCTCTGCTGGTGCATCTCCCGTATTCACGATGGTGACGTATTCTTCTTCCTCGTCGGCGCCGTGTGGACGGGGATAGAGTTCTCCAAGACGCAGAGTAACGGCGAGGGGCGTCTCGGGGATGCTGGCTTGTGTAAGGCTAATCTCGGAGGGGGGAGGGGGCGATCCAGTAATTTCTGGAATCACAAGCGCAGGAGTTGAGGCGACCTCTGGTTCGCGCGGGGGTGGCGGGGGAGGGAATGTATTTGGAAGGCGCGGGCTTGCCGCGCTTGTTTTCTTCCACCCATCGACGCTCCATCCGGCCGTCTCGCCTTTTTGGAATGTGCCGCTGTACGCAGCGCTATCAATCACATCGCCGTTTGCGGCGTGAAGGACGACGCGGTCGCCAGAATTGTTGAGGATGCTGCCGGGCACCTCGACGAGTGCATACTGGTCAAAGCCGACCATGACATCGGGAAACTCCACGCGCTTATTACTGGCGTCGGTCAGATACATTCCTCGCGTGAGGATAAGATTGTTGTAAGGATTGTAGATCTCCACCCACTCGGTTTCTCCTTCAATAGGGTTGGGAAGAATCTCGTTTATGCGCAGCGACCCCGGAGCGACGAGGAGCGGCGGCTCTTCTGCGGAAACGGTTGTCTGCATCTCTGTCGAGGCGGGCGCCCCTAGGGGATCAGGTGCGGCGGGAGAGTCATCGCTTCGAGGAAGAGGGTCCGCGACGGGTATCTCGACAGCAGATCCGGAGGAGTCCGCAGGAGGTGAAGGATCCATTGGTAACGCCGCAACTGCGGGGAGGGTGATGATCGTGGCATCGGGCGTTTGCGTGTAGCGTGTGGGGCCATAGAGTTGTTCAATAAGACGAATAAGTGTCGTGGGGTCGAGTGTCCCTTCCGGAATTGTTATTTCCACGCTGGTGGTTTGTCGGATGATCACCGGACGTTCTGGTGCGATTTCCGCATGTGCAGGAAAGGCGACAAATGTCGCCGCAGCCGAGAGGGCACACCCAACCAACCGTGCAAAGTGACGTAAGAACATAGGAATAAGTTTATGGCGCGCCAAACAAAATATCTCCCCAACGAGGGAGATATTTGTTATGATCATTCCACCACAAATTGAGAAAAAAGTCAATGACTGTTAGGATGCTTTTTGTGCATAACTTTTAGCCGAGGTGGCGAAATTGGTAGACGCGCCAGCCTTAGGAGCTGGTGGGGCAACCCGTGGGGGTTCGAATCCTCTCCTCGGCACCACAAATCACCTTCGTGATTAAAATTCTTCTCTCTATGCATGAAGGACTACATCGTCCCGTTGAGGTAAAAGTAACCTTACCCACAGAACTCGAGCTCACCAACCGGATCGGAGCCGCTGTTTCCGATCTCAATAAGCGTGTGAAAAACCGCGAGCGCATCACGGTACGTGCGCGTCTCTACACAGAAGTCCTGCCGGAACTTCAAAGGCTTCTTGAAGAGCAGGAAGCTCCTATGGGGGACCCGGAGTTGGCTGAAAAAATTCGTCCGCTTGTGATGGAGGCCGGGAAGACACTCACAAAAAGCGTGCGGACCCAAGTTGAAGAGTCCCTGCTTGATGCGTTGCGGGCATTTAGAGTGGAGTTTATTACTCCGCCAAGTCAAGAAGAGGCAGCGTAGAGTGATTGTCACCACGGGAGCTTCCTGATAGGATCGGGCCATTATGCGCGTCACTCTCGTTCATGGCATGAATGCCACTCCCGCATCGAATTTTCACCCGTGGCTCAAGCGCGAGCTTGAGGCCCGCGGGTTTAGCGTACGGGTTCCCGAACTTCCTCTGCACTCCGGCGAGCCGCTCGAGATCCTTCCGCTCATGGAGATTCTGCACGAGAAGATCGGTATGTTGGACCACGAAGATATTTTGCTTGGGCACTCGCTTGGTGCGGTGCTCGCTCTTCGGTACTTGGAATATGTGGAACTGAAAGGTCGGCCGCGCGCGTGCATTCTTGTGGGGGCGCCCTGGCAGGTAAAGACGCCAGAACTTCAAACACTTTTCATGACAGATCTGGACTTTGACGTCGTGCCGTGGAAGGCCTCGGAATTCTTTGTCGTCCATTCGCCCGATGACAACCTTGTGCCGTTCGATCACGCGAAGAAGTGGGCAGAGGCATTGAAAGCGCAGCTCGTGGACGCGAACGGTAACGGACACTACATGGACACAGAGTACCCGGTGCTCCTCGATCTTATTTCTGATGTCGCGAAGCAGGCGCTCGAATTTGCGCCAGGGCAGAGCCTTCCCGACGAACTTGCCGGACTCTAGGCCCGTTTTTTAAGGATTTCCTTCATAAAATGAGCTTGACTTTCGCATAGACTGGTTGTGGAAAGGTTGAGGATAGAAAGCGGCGAGGAGGCTATTGACAGGGAGAAGGGCCTACGATAAGATACCTCCGCTTTATACACGGCTTCTGTGTCCCCGGAACGTGGAGATGAGATGGAGGGACGGAGGGAAGCGCGTGGTGAACCCAACATGAACTACATCGTAGAACAATCGTTGCGGAAACATCACACGCCATAAACCCCCTCTTAGGGTGCGTCTGATGTTCCCGCGATTCGCGGGAATTTTGTTTCACTACAGAGCATTGCTCCGGGCATCGAATCAGTGCTCTGGCGTGAAGGCCAGACGGAACCTTCACAATTTACACACCAATACAAACAATGTCGCACGCAGAAATGCGTGTGGCGATGGCATGGAAAAAGCCTCAACTACAAGGCATGGGGAGTCAGCGTCGGAGTCGTACTTTTTGTACGACGACGAGCTGACGGGGCCCCATAACGCCGTAGATGAGGAATTTTTACATGCCAGATCTATACAGATAGTGGGTGAAGAGCATAAGGGCAGATGGTGGATGGCTCGACCATAGACGCCGATGAAGGACGTAGCAGCCTGCGATAAGCTTCGGGGAGGTGGCAAGCAACCTTTGATCCGGAGATCTCCGAATGGGGAAACCCGGTCTGAAGAAGTCAGATCATCCAACACTGAATACATAGGTGTTGGGAGGTTACCTGGTGAAGTGAAACATCTCAGTAGCCAGAGGAAAAGAAAAAGATAGCTCGTTGTGTATACGAAGGTTCTCCATTGGGAGCTTTCGTATACAACAACGAGAACATTCCCCTAGTAGTGGCGAGCGAACGGGGAACAGTCTAAACTTCGTGGATGAAGCGTTGAACAAAGTGGGTATCATTGATATTCATCCGTTTGGCGTGAAAGGCAAGGGCCGTTGTCCACGGAGGGTTGCAAGATGCGCGCGCGTCTTTCCCTTGAAAGGCGACATGATCGTTGTGTTATAGGAGAATCTGCTGGAACGCAGAACCAAAGAGGGCGAACGTCCCGTATCCAAAATATCAACACGACGTGTGGTGCGCATTCTTAAGTACCACGAGACACGAGAAATCTTGTGGGAACCTAGCGCGACTATGTGCTAAGACTAAATACGTCTATGGATCGATAGTGAACAAGTACCGCGAGGGAAAGCTGAAAAGAACCCCGGAAGGGGAATGAAATAGTTTCTGAAACCATCTGCTTACAAGGAATCGGAGTCCCTCCGTAGCCGCAAGGTGAAGAGGGATGACGGTGTTCCTATTGAAGAATGAGCCAACGAGTGTGCTGCATGTCGCCGGTTAAGTCCTCCGGGATGAAGCCAGAGTGAAAGCAAGCATTAACGTGCGTCTCTAGCAATGTTCAAGGATGAGTTTCTCATTCTTGAACATGGCTAGAAGGTGGCATGCACACGACCCGAAACCGGGTGACCTAACCATGACCAGGGTGAAGTCCCGCGAAAGCGGGATGGAGGCCCGAACTCACGTGCTGTGCAAAACACGGAGACGAGTTGTGGTTAGCGGAGAAATTCCAATCGAACTCGGTAATAGCTGGTTCTCTCCGAGATAGCTTTAGGGCTAGCGTCGGTTACAGTCTGTTGGGGGTAGAGCACTGAATGGGACAACCGCCTTCGGGTAGGTGTCCTAACCAAACTCCGAATACCAGCAGATGATCCCGGCAGTCAGACGATGGGGGCGAAGCTCCATACGTCGAAAGGGAAACAGCCCAGATCTCAAACTAAGGTCCCAAAATCATCGTTAAGTGTAAAAGGTGGTGAGAAGACTTATACAGTCAGGAGGTTGGCTTAGAAGCAGCCATCCTTTAAAGAAAGCGTAACAGCTCACTGATCAAGTTTTCTTGCGCCAAAAATGAATCGGGGCTAAACGGTGTACCGAAGTTGAGGATGTCCCGCCTTTGGCGGGACGTGGTAGGAGAGCATTCGTGTCAGCGCTGAAGCCATACTGCGAGGTGTGGTGGAGCGGCACGAAGAGAGAATGTTGGCATAAGTAGCAAAAAGACGGGTGAGAACCCCGTCCGCCGCAAACCCAAGGTTTCCACAGCTACGCAAATCGTCTGTGGGTGAGTCGGGAGCTAAGGCGAGCCCGAAAGGGGTAGTCGATGCACAGCTGGTTAATATTCCAGCACTTCGTTTACGTTCTGATGGGGGGACGTTCCGTGTACCTTCCTGCGTCCTATGGCTATGACGTCAGGAACTCTGGAGTGGCTTGTAGGAAAATCCGCAAGCCGCAAGCTCCGGGGTTGTCGCAATCTCGGGTTACACCGAGGGAGAGGAGGGGAAGCGGAACCAAGAAAAGCCTCTAGGGTTAACGTAAACGAACCCGTACCGGAAACCGACACAGGTGGGTGGGCATGAATGTGCCAAGGCGTACGAGAGAATGATCGTTAAGGAACTAGGCAAAAAAGCGGCCGTAACTTCGGGATAAGGCCTGGTTGCTCCCGGGAGGGAGCGACCCGCAGCGAAAGACGTCAAGCGACTGTTTACCAAAAACACAGGTCCCTGCAAAACCGTAAGGTGAAGTATAGGGGCTGATGCCTGGCCAGTGTCCGAACGTTAAGGAAGGGGGTCATGCCCGCAAGGGCGGCAGCCTTCGACTGAAGCGCGGATGAACGCCGGCGATAACTATAATCGTCCTAAGGTTTTCCGTATTTTGGCTAAATTTAGCGAAAGTACGGAGAAGGACTGGGACGATTACGGTGAGTGGGTAAACAAATGAAGTGCTGCCTCACTCTACAGTAATGTAGAGTTGGTCCAAACATGGCTATTTGCTGGGAACCAGTTGCCAACTGGGATCAGCAGGGAAGTCCTCCGTGGCGGGGACCCCTCAGAGACTAAACGCCGTGCCCCTGGTGCAATCAGGGTGAAGATATAGTCCTCCGTCCAAAGGAAACGGAAAGCGAAATTCCTTGTCGGGTGAACCATGTTCCTCTGTGGTCGGAGAGAACTTGCCCGAGTATCGTGGTAACATGATACAAGCAATCCAGCTCATAACGGGGAATCCTCAATGAGGAAATCCCGTGGGAAGCCCCGCTAAAGGTGGGGCCCCGTAACGACTGACCCGAAAGGGGAGGTTCCGCAGGTGCGGGACAACACGCTGGCTCTTCCTGATAAGACCAACCTATGGAGATTAATCCATGGTATGTATCTGGATTCGTCGATGGTGAAGGGAGCTTTCTCGTTTCCTTTTCTGTTCGTCAAAAGATGACGATGGGAATTGAAGCGAGGCCAAGTTTCACCATCAGCCAACACAAGAGAAGTATAAATGTGCTAGAGCACATCAAGACATACTTCGGGTGTGGCACGATCCGTTACAACATCCATGATGATACATACAAATATGAAGTGAGAAGTCTGGGAGATCTTCTTTGGAAGATTATTCCGCACTTCGAGCAGTATCCTCTCAGAACGTTGAAGCAGAAAGACTTTGAAACGTTTCGAGATATTTGTTACCTCATGCACACGCAACACCATCGATGTTCGTCTGGTATTAGACAGATCATTGATGTCGCCTATCAAATGAACAATTTTGGGGCGAGGCGTTATACGAAAGAAGATCTCCTAAAGGTGGTGGGAAGATGAAGGTATAGTCTGAACATCATGGCAACATGATGACTAACATTGGAGTTCCGACCTGCACGAATGGCATAACGACTTGACGACTGTCTCAACGATCAACTCGGCGAAATTGCAAGAGGAGTGAAGATGCTCCTTACTCGTAGTTAGACGAAAAGACCCCGTGAAGCTTTACTACAACTTGGTATTGGTTTCAGATTTCGCATGTTGAGCGTAGGTGGGAGCTTCGGCGCCAATGAGACACCACCCTTGCGTTATTTGAAGTCTAACTTCGGACCGTGAATCCGGTTCGAAGGACAGTATCTGGTGGGTAGTTTGACTGGGGCGGTAGCCTCCCAAAAAGTAACGGAGGCGTTTACAAAGGTTGGCTTAGCGCGGATGGAAATCGCGCTGAAAGGGCAAACCCACAAGCCAGCTTTACTGCAAGACTGACACGTCGCGCAGTCGCGAAAGCGGAAGTTAGTGATCCGACCGTACGACATAGGACGGCGGAAGCTCAACGGATAAAAGCTACTCCGGGGATAACAGGCTGATCAGGCCCAAGCGTCCACAGCGACGGCCTGGTTTGGCACCTCGATGTCGGCTCATCGCATCCTGGGGGTGAAGAAGCTCCCAAGGGTTTGGCTGTTCGCCAATTAAAGCGGTACGCGAGCTGGGTTCAGAACGTCGTGAGACAGTGGACAAAACCGCGCTGTCTATAAATTCGACTATATGCTGGAAACCCTGAATGAGTCTCAACAGGAGTAGAGGCTCAAAGAATCTCACACTACGTGCTATGCTTATTAAATATGGCACGTGAAAATGTGTTGAGTGCAGGCAATCAGCAGGGAAGATTACATCGTCTTCAACCGTGGTATATCAGTGGTTTTGTGGATGGGGAAGGAAGCTTTCATGTGGCGCTCTATAAAGATGCACACATGAAGACGGGATGGAAAATCATCCCAGAATTCCACGTCTCCCAACGTATAAGCAGTCGCCAAGTTCTTGATAGGCTTGTGGACTTCTTTCGTTGTGGGTATGTAAAACCAAACCATAGAACAAGTTCTTCCGATTTGACGTACGTATATGTTGTACGGGATCGCGGAGATCTTCTAAAGAAAATCATCCCTTTCTTTCAGCGGCATAACCTCCAGACGGAGAAAGTAAAAGACTTTCAACTGTTTGCGAGAGTTGTACAGCTGATGGAAAAGGGGGAACACCGGAACACCAACGGAGTAAAAAAGATTTTCGAGATCGCATACCAGATGAATGGTGGCGGTCGGTATCGACGGAAAAAAATACAAGCGATGTAAAACCCTCAGAGACTATATGTCGAATTCCGCCATTTGCGGAAAAGATATAGTCCGAACTGCATGGCGACATGCAGAGAACACAAGAAATTGTGTTCCTCCACAATTGTGGAAGTAACATATTGTCGGTCTCCTATCTACTATGAGCGTTGAAGGTTGAGGGAACCCATTCCTAGTACGAGAGGACCGGAATGGACGAACCTCTTGTGTACCGGTTGTTCTGCCAAGGGCATTGCCGGGTAGCAACGTTCGGTTCGGATAAGCGCTGAAAGCATCTAAGCGCGAAGCTGATCCCAAGATAAGCCTTCGTATGAGACCCCTCCGAGACGAGGAGGTTGATAGGCCGCAGGTAGAAGCGTGGTAACACGTGAAGCCGAGCGGTACTAATCGGTCCAGCTCTTCACCCACTACCTGTAAAGATCACTTTGTATTGAGCGCATTGTTCTGGTGACATTTCCGGCAGGGCCACACCCGTTCCCATCTCGAACACGGCCGTTAAGCCTGTCCGGGCCGATGGTAGTCACATGGCGAGAGTAGGTCGTCGCCAGAACAATGGGCTTGATACAAACACCTCGATGAAAAACCGTCGGGGTGTTTTATTTAAGTATGGTGATGCGCGGGTCCTTACGATCGAGGCCGGGACTGAAGGCAAAAACCTCTCGTACACGCAAACGAGGAACCCCCTCTGGTTCCTCGTAGGTAAGAGAAACGGCACGATGGCGAACTTTGATAATCCATGTGTGCTCGCCTACCTGCCACCCGCGCATAGGGAATGTCTGAAGTTCACGTTGCTCAAAGACAAAGGGAGATGGCACGGGGGCAAGCAGAGAGGAGCGTACCCATTCAATGGTATGGTGCTCGATCTCGGAATAAGGATCGTTCCACTGATGTGTGTGCGTAAATGTGCGGAGCGTTGATGGATCATGTGCCATGGACGCGAAGATTTTTTGAATATGTGCAGGCAGGAGATTCGGTGCCGCGTGCCCCGGTCCCATACTGATCGTGATGTAGCGTACCACCTCTTCGGGCATCATAAATCCGTGCGACTGTCCGGCACGGATGATGACACTTGCTCCAGGTTCCAGAGTGACGCAAGACTTCTGACTAATGACCGTGAGCGTCCCCTTCACCACAAGATAAAAGCGGTCAGCTTGATGGATGTGGAGGGGGATGTACCCCGGCCTCGCGTGCGCATGGAGGAGCAGCTCGTACGTGTCGGTCTCTCTCCATCGCACAACTCCATGCCCCTGCTCGCCAATCTTTGGCCAGAGTTCTTGCGGCATCATTCCAAGTGGGAGAGTTTGTTCATCCATACTATCCATCGTAGGGCGTGGGGAGAGTTTGTCAAGGATGGCATTCTTGTCAGATCACTTTTGCTGGGCTACTATGGAGCGGTTTATGGCATTTGAAGATACAAAAATTGTTATCTTGGCAGCTGGGAAAGGAAAAAGAATGGGGCTCGAAATACCCAAAGTCCTGGTACCCATTCAAGGCAGACCTATGCTTGCGTGGCTCTTAGAGGCTGTCGAGAGCGCGGAGGTAGACGGCCCCCCTGTTGTCGTCTATGGACCGGGATTAGAAGAAATTTGTACGTTTGTTGGAGCACGAGGCCACTGCACTCTTCAAGCCAAACAACTTGGGACAGCGCACGCTGTTCTCGCAGCAAAGGACGCGCTTGCAGGCGCCAAACGGCTCGTTGTCATGTACGGGGATGTCCCGTTCATCAGTGCGCGCGCCATTCGCAAAATTGTGGAGTACCACATAAAAAAACCTTGCCCTATCATGGCCGCGGTTGGGGTGGTTGAGAGTTATACGGGGTGGCAGAGAATTTTCCAGCAACTCGGGCGGATTATGCGTGATGAGGACGGGCTGATTCATGCGATCCGTGAGGCGAAGGACGCAACGGAAGAAGAGCTTCGTATACGTGAGATCAATGCGGGCTTCTATGTGTTTGACGCCGAATGGCTATGGAATCATATCGAGAACGTGCAAAATAAAAACGCTCAGGAAGAGTATTATTTGACAGATGTGATTGCTATGGCGGTTTCGGAGGGACTGCCCGTGCGGACGTACCAGATTCCTATTGAAGAATGCATTGGGATCAATAAACTCGAAGAGCGAGACGTGGCAGAAGTTGTTGCCCAACAGCTGGAGAGACGCCTCCCGTGAGCCATAGGCAAAAAATAAAAATCTCCGCGAGCATTTCGTGGAGATTTTTTCTTGACTAGGCGCGGCGCTTTGCAGCCTTGCGCTTCTTCGCTGCTGGTTTGCGCTTTGCAACCTTACGTGCTTTCTTTTTTGCCATAATGTTTTTGTCACCTCCTTTCTTTTTAGATTTCTCGCAAGATAAATTCTTGCTCGAGTGTATACATTGTAGCGTGTTTGGGAAAAAAAATTATCCAACGTGTGGATAACTTAATTTTTTTTGGTGGACCACAGCGGATTCGAACCGCTGACCCCCACATTGCAAATGTGGTGCTCTACCAACTGAGCTAGTGGCCCCGAGGAAAGCGGCGGCATCGTATCAATGACGACGTGCGCTGTCAATCACTGCACCAAGTGTGGAATTTTTTTTCCGTGTACGAACGCAAGGATGTTTTTTGCACTTTCACGGCTCATGGCTTGGCGTGCTTCCCGCGAGGCGCTGGCTGTGTGAGGAGTAAGCACCACATTCTTCATGCGCCGGAGATCGAGCCGGTCGTGGGGGTTGCAATCAATAAACGGCTCGCACTCATACACATCAAGCCCTGCCCCCGCGATCTCCTTTTTTGCCAGCGCTTTTGTAAGTGCCAGCTCGTCTACCACGGGCCCGCGCGCCGTGTTGATGAGAAACGCCGCCCCCTTCATCATTTTAAGTTCAGGTGTGGAGATAAGATGGCGTGTAGAAGGGAGAAGCGGAACGTGAAGAGTGACAAAATCAGATTCCTTAAGTAGGCGCGGGAGGGGGCGATACAAAGCCCCGTGCTCTTTTTCAAAACGGCGATCGCGTGTGGGGTTGTGGTAGAGAATCTTGAGACCGAATCCATCACGTAGCCTCCGTGCCACCATGCCGCCAATACGTCCGGCGCCGATGATCCCTACGGTCTTTCCTATAAGGTCTGTGCCAAGCAAGAGGTTCGGTCCCCATCCGTGATACTTTCCAGCACGCGTGAACATATCGGATTCAACAATGCGGCGCGCCAGGGCAAACATAAGCGCGATGGTGTGCTCCGCAACGGATTCAGCGATTTCCTCCGCGGGGGCGTTTGCCACGGACACGCCATGCTTCTTTGCCGATGCAAGGTCAATGTTATCAAACCCGATTGCGTAGTTTGCGACGAACTTCACCTGTGATCCGGTAACGAAGAACTCATCATCCACGCGATCGGTAAGCATCGTCCATACCATATCGGCTTTTTTGATGGAGCGAAGGAGCTCAATCCTGGAGATGACACGATCGTGCGGATAGACGGAAAGCGAAATGCGCGGGTCCTTCTTCAACAGACGGATACCTTCGTCGGGGACGGGACGTGTGAGAAAAACACGGAGAGGTTTCATAGTGTAGTGACAGGGATGGTAGCCAGCAATTTATTGCTTGGAAACTTTTTCAAAATTCCTTGTTTGGCACCAAGCGATTGGATCACGCTCTCGGCATTCAAGGTGCCCACCTGCAGAGCCGTGTAGATGCCATGCTCCATCATGAGGCAGGCTACGACGCCACTTCCAAATGCGTCGCCTGCGCCTGTGCGCGAGATGCTTGGTTTTCCGCTCGTGCCGCTGTGATAGCACGATCCACCGTTGCACAGATAGGCGCCGTTTTCTCCGTCGGTGATGATGCGCACGCGGTGATTCTCCGGTGAGAGACCTTCAAAAAGCTTCAGAATGTTTTCCCGCGGAGCTCCAGTAAGAGCCGCAGCCTCTTCTCGATTCACATTGAACACACTCACATCACGCTTTAGAAGCTCGCGAATGTCTTTTGCGCTTTCACGAATTTCCTGTGCTCCAGGATTCCATGCCACATGGACCCCTGCCTTCCGGCACGCGTCAATAATACGCTTGCCAAGCGTGATGTTTCCCCCAAGAGAGGTGAGATAGACCCACCGTGTCTTCTTAAAAATATCTCCATCTATGTCTTTTGGCGTGAAGGTTTTCGAGGCGCCGCGAAATACAAGGACTGTCCGTTCGCCGTCGTTTGTCGTAAGGAGGGTCGAGTATGCTGTCGGTTCATTCGCAACGCGGATCAGGTGTTTCGTTTCGATGCCGTAGGCGGCAAGCTCATCCGTCACGTCTCGTCCCACCGTATCTTCCCCCACGCGCGCCACGCACGCTGTTTTAAATCCAAGTCGGGAGAACGTCACCGCTGCATTGGTCGCCCCGCCGCCGCTTGAAAGAAAAATTTTTTGTACGTCCACCTTCGAACCGAGCGCCACGCATTCGCCGAGCCCTGTGGAGAAGCGCTTGCTCTTAAATACTTGAAAGGCGTCTGATACGAGAAATACATCCCGTGTGGCCGCGCCAATGGTAACGACATCGTAGATCATAGCCATGCAGAAAAAGAGTCAATATATTGCTGGAACGCCCGCGCGATCTTAGTAACAGCTTCTGCACGGGAAATCTTTTTATCACGATAGCGCTTCAGGGGAGGGAAGAAAATAGTGCGGCCGACAGCGAAGCCGTTTACCACGCCACTTTTGGCTGCCGTTTTGAGCCATTGTCGGACTTCCGCGGTACTTCCTGCTCGCCCCAAGACGACGATGTCTGCCGTACCGGTCAGTGCGTGCACGCGGCGCCATTCTTGTGGTGTCCCAAGCCCTTCCACTTTCCAAAGGTCTACCTGCACGCCCGCCCTCGTGATCTCTCGTAGCGCACGCTGCATTTGAGAAATCCGTGAACCCGTGCCTGTAAGAAGAAGCTCGAAGAGAAAGGGAATGTGATGTGTTCGGCAAAATGTCGAGAGTCGCTTGAGGCGCGCCAACTGCCGCCCGTTGTCGTCGCGAACATTATAGCGCACAAGAGCTTTCGCGTAGGCCGGTTTCCAAGAAAGAAGATGTTTGCCAAATGTTTGTCCGTGAGCGAAATCGAATTCTTCTTGCCCGCTTTTTTCGATCGTAAGGGCAAAAGGGATGCACCGCCGCTTTGCATCTTTGAGGATCGGCGTGCCGAACTCCTCATCGACGAGAAGGAACAATGATTCTTTGTGTGGAGACGCTTTATAGACGCGAAGAAACCCCTCATAGACGACACGCTTCATGTGCTGCACGCGTTTTTTCTGTGCGGTATTCTCTGGTGGATAGGGGAATCCAAGAAGTTCGTGGTCGAACCCTGACCGATGATCGAACGGGAGAATGAAAATGCGGTTCATACGGATGTGGGAGTGTAGGAAGGAGAAGCGGTGATGCGTTTGGACAAGCGGGCCCGTGATAAAAGCCCTGCCTGCGGACCGACATGTTCCACAACAGAGGCAGAGTTGAAAATGCCATAGGTCATACTCTTTGCAAGTCCAAGACCGCGCAAATAACCAGCCAAAAACCCGCTTGTGAAGGCGTCGCCCGCCCCCGTTGTCTCCACGCGCTTCGCTCGTGCGGCGGGGGCAAAAAGGATTTCTCCATTTGAGACACCATAAGCACCGCGCGCTCCGTCAGTTACCAAAACCGTTCGCGGCCCCAGAGACTGAAGTTTATGGAGAAGAGAGGGCACATGGTCTGTCTCGTGAAGGGCAAGACGTTGAGCCTCCGCGGCGTTTACGACAAGAACATCAGCAGCGCGGAGGAGTGTATAAAGCGAAGGGTGGAGTTTTTCAAGCTGGACAGCTCCCGGATTCACTCCGAGACGGAACTCCCCCTTCTTTGCGCGTCTTGCAAGTTCGCGGAAAAGTGGCTCGTAGGAGATTCCAAGCTCGCTTACGAAAACAAAGCGACACCCGAGGCGCCGCGGAAGAATATAGGTGTGTGGTTCGTGGACGGCAAGGATGGTGCTTTCACCTTCAAAGTTAAGAACAGCGGAGAAGCTGCTTTTTGTTCCGTCCTCCTTTTTGAGGAACGTTGTCTCTACGCGTTCACGGCGGAGGAGTTCTTTTGCAAGCATTGCGGTTCCGTCGTCTCCCGTTACGCTCATCGCGGCTGTTTTCAGACCGAGCCGTCGCCCACCGATGGCAACATTGACTGCGCTTCCTGCAACCATGCTTACTGCCGAATCCACGGGGATTTTCTCGCCGAATTTCATGGAGAGCATGCAGCGCGGGCGGTCAATGTCACAGGCGATGCGTGCCTTCTTCCCCAGATCAATAAACACGTCCATTTTTGTGTCTCCGATGGTGAGAATGTCTGTCATAGGTGTTTCCGCTGTGCGGCGCGCGAGGCGGCGCGGGCAATATCGCGGGCCGTGAGGCCGAACCGAACAAAGAGTTCTTGCGGTTCTCCTGACTCCCCATAGCAATCGCGCATCCCGATGCGCTCGATAGGCACGGGACATGTCGCCGTCAGGAGTTCCGCCACTGCGCCGCCGAGACCCCCAGCAATCTGTGCTTCTTCACAGGTGACAACAGCGCCACACTCTTTTGCGGCCTTCAAGATTGTTTTTTCATCGAGGGGCTTTACGGTGTGGCAGTTGATGACGCGCGCTTCAATATTCCTTTTTGCCAGATCCCGCGCAGCCTTTAAGGCCTCATAGAGAATAGGTCCGGCGGCGATGATGGCAATATCGTTCCCCTCTCGGTACACTTCTGCCCGACCAATATGGAAGGGGGTCTTTTTCGTGGTGAACAGGGGACTTGCGGCGCGGGCGAACCGAAGATACACGGGTCCCGTGTGCGTGGCCGCCGCTACGGTTGCTTTACGCGCCTCTTCTGCATCACAAGGGACAATCACAACCATGTTTGGCATAACACGCATGGTGGCGATGTCTTCCAGTGCCTGATGCGTGGCGCCGTCCGGTCCTACCGAGACCCCTGCGTGCGCTCCTGCAATCTTTACATTCGTATTTCCGAGGGCGATCGTCGTGCGGATTTGTTCCCAATTCCGTCCGGGGGAAAAGGCAGCGTAGCTTGAGATAAACGGTACTTTGCCTGCCAGAGCCATGCCCGCCGCGACTCCTGCCATAGCCTGCTCGCAGATTCCCATTTCCACGAATCGATCGGGAAACACTCTCTGGAATGCATCACTTTTGGTGGACTCCGTGAGGTCACAGCAGAGCACAACGACACGCTCGTCCATTTGCCCCGCTTCCACAAGCCCCTCGCCATATCCAACACGGGTGGCCCTTTCCTCCGGCTTGCCAAAAAGATCCGAAATAAGTTTTGCCGATGGGCGGATCATATGCTACTCGTGCTCGGATGATATTTTCCCTCCAAGCGTGCGCAGTTCTCCAAGAGCTTGGCGCGCCTCGGCCGCATTCGGCGGTTTCCCATGCCACTCGGGCTTCCCCTCCATAAAATCTACGCCCTTTCCTGGAATCGTGTGGGCAATAATCACACTCGGCTTTTTGTATACGGACTTTGCCTCGTCACATGCGTCCACGAACTCCTCCACATTATGTCCGTCTATTTCCATAACATGAAAATTGAACGCTTCAAATTTGTCCCGTAACGGTTCGAGGCGCGACACGTCCTCTGTGAACCCATCAATCTGAATGTTGTTGCGGTCCACGATCACTGTGAGGTTAGAGAGGGCGTATTTTCCAATGAAAAGAAACGACTCCCAGCAAATCCCTTCCTCAAGCTCGCCGTCTCCCATCACGCAGTATGTATGCCAGGAAGCGCCGTCCATGCGGGCCGCGTAGGCCATGCCGGCTGCTTGCGCGATGCCTTCTCCAAGCGGTCCCGAAGTTGTCTCCGCGCCGGGGAGCCTCTCACGTTCGGGGTGTCCTTGCAGCCGTGTGCCGAGTTGTCGGAGGGTGGCGAGTTCTTTCTTTGGAAAATATCCTGCGTGGCTCATTGCAACATAGCGGATAGGACAAATATGGCCGTTTGAGAGGATAAGTCGGTCGCGGTCCTTCCATGCAGGTTGCTTGGGGCGGTGGCTTAACACGTGAAAATACAGCGCCGCGAAAATGTCCGCCATGCCAAGCGGGCCGGCCGAGTGCCCGGACTTTGCGCGCAGAAGCATCTTGATGAGGTCCTGGCGCATGTCATTGGCGCGGACCTCCAACTCTTTGATTTTGCGGTCGTGCAAAGGAGAGGGCATAGCACGGATAGTATAGCAGAAACAACAAAGACGGGGTGCGTGCCCCGTCTCCGTATCTTCCCACGCAGTAACTTTGCAACGTGGCACTCTGCAACTTCTATTGGACAATAATCGTTCCCGTAAATTGCGGATGGTAGCTGTCAAAGAATGTGTACGTTCCCGGGGTCTTGAATGTCCTTGAGAAGACGATTCCCGCACTCATGGTTCCCGATCCCCAGGAAAGGTCGTCGGATGTCACGGTGTGATTGACCGTGTCCAAATTGGTGAAGCGAACGGTCCGGCCTGCCTGGATAGTCGCAAGGATAGGAGTGTAACCGCCTGCACTAATGTTCATGACAACGGGCGCTTTCAAGTCTTTATCCGTATTGATGTCCGGGACCGACGCCTTTACGCTCGCCGTGTTGTATTGGGAAGAGTCTGTGACATCACTGCTGCGCGTGTAGTTCGAGAAGAAGCCATCCGGCACGTCATCAATCTGCTTATTCCAGGTGCTTCCAAACAAAGCAATCGCAACGGCTTCGGTAGAGACCCAGTGTAAGGAACCTCCCCGGCCGATGGCGTAGACTTTCGGGTCCGTATCAATCTTGATCATACGGCTGCCCGGACGGTACGTGACGTTTCCGCCGATCTGAATAGTGCCGAGATCGGCATCCGTGAGCCAGTTCACGTCGTTGAAGTTGTTGTACCAGGTAAAGTACGTCTTATCATTTACGAACACGTAACGGAAACCATCTGCCCCGTAGTAATAGACGGCAGAACGAGATGTGCCGCGAATGAGCATGCCCGATTGAAGTTGGCTTAGGCTAATCGTAGAAGCGGCGCGCACCGGGACGGCAGGGAGGAGCAACGAGATACTCGCAAAGAACGCGAATACGCGCACGAGGAGAGATTTCATAGAGATAGTCATAAGTAGGAAAAGTATATCACATTCCAAGCGCCTTTCTCATCTCTTCTAGCGCCGTATGTGGATTTCTCCCTGCAAAAATGCTTGAGCTCGCGCAAAAACGGGTGATTCCGGCCTGAAGGAAGCGGAGGATATTTTGGGCTGTTACCCCCCCGTCGGCGCCAAGCAAGATGTCGGGATAGCGCCGGTGAATTTCCACGACTTTCGCCAAGAGATCATCTTCGTGAATCCCGTGCGCGGGGTCGCCGATTCCTTGTCCCGAAGCGCCTGGGTGGACGGTCATGAGAAGGAGTTCGTCCAGAAGATGAATGGCGTGGTGCGCTTCCTCGACGGGCGTTTCTGGATTCAAGGCGAGGCCGGCATCAAGATGCATGCCATGAATCGCTTCGATGATAGGCTCGTGCTGGCGATCGAGTTCGGCGTGGAAGATCACGCGCGAGAGCCCGGTTACCTCTTCTTTCCATGTGCGTGCGACGGCAAGCGGATTTTCCACCATGAGGTGCAGTTCAAACTGTACAGACGTATCGAGTGATCCTACGGCGCGCGCGTCGGCCCAACTCATGTGGGGGAAGAGTGTGCCGTCCAACACGTCTACGTGCACCACAGATGCGTAGGCCTCCACGGCACGGAGCTGTGTGACAAACTGCTCTTTGGATTCGGCAAGAATGGCAGGAAGGATCTCGGTCATACCATTTTGGCGATGCGGCGCGCATGTCGCGGGGCGTTGGAGAAGGGAGTTTGCAAAAACATTGTGACAATGGCGATGGCCTCCTCTTTGGAGAGAACGCGGCCGGCGAGACACAAGACATTCGCGTCGTTGTCTTCACGCATGATCCGTGCCGCGTCTTTTGTGTAGCCAATGCCAGCGCGCACACCGGCTACTTTATTGGCAGCCATGCATGACCCTTGCCCGCTCCCGCAAATCACGATGCCTTTACTCCCTGCGTCCGTGGCGGCGCGCAGGGCGGTCGGCCGGGCAAAATCGGGATAATCGTCGTCGGGAACAAGGTGAGCGTTGCCGAGATCCACGACCTCATAATGCTCCGTCGCAAGGTGTTCTTTTATGGCCTCTTTTAACTCCCAACCCGCATGGTCGGCCCCGAGGTAGATTCGCGTTTGTTCCATAATGACGCCATTATAGCATTGTGTTAGCATACCCTCATTCTATGGATCAAAAACGGCCATTTCCCGAGATGGAAGAAGAAGTTCTCAAGTTTTGGGAGAAACAAGAAATCTTCAAAAAGACGCTTGAAAAGAATGCTCCGCACGGGGAGTTTGTCTTTTACGATGGACCGCCATTTGCAACCGGCCTTCCTCACTACGGGCACATTCTCGCCTCGACGATCAAAGACGTTATTCCGCGTTACAAAACCATGCAAGGCTATCATGTCCGTCGCGTGTGGGGATGGGATTGCCACGGCCTTCCCATTGAAAATATCGTTGAGGGGCAGATGGAGATTTCCGGCAAGAAGCAGATCGAAGAAAAAGGCGTGGAGCAATTTAATCGCACATGCCGTGAGTGCGTGTTGAAGTATGCAACCGAATGGGGGCGCACCGTACGACGAATCGGTCGATGGGTGGATTTCGAGCATGCGTACAAGACCATGGATACTCCCTATATGGAGTCGGTGTGGTGGGGAGTAAAACAGATTTGGGAGAAAGGGTTGTTGTACGAAGGACGCAAAGTGCTTCTCTATTGTCCGCGTTGCGAAACGCCAATTTCGAATTTTGAAGTTGCGATGGATAACAGTTACAAAGATGTTACGGAAGAGTCGGTGTATGTGAAGTTTAAGGTGAAGGACCCGGCGTCACACGGCCTGCCGAAGAATACGTATCTTTTGGCATGGACGACGACGCCGTGGACGCTGCCTGGAAATGTGGCGCTCGCGGTGGGGAAGGATATTGAATATGCTGTCGCTGTGCAGTCCAGGGAACATCTCATTTTTGCAAAAACATTCAGCAATTTGGTGCCAGGTACCGAAATACTCAGTAAAACGGTGCTAGGCACCGATTTGGATGGGGTTGAATACGAGCCGCTTTTTGAGGTTCCAGCGCTTGCGGCGACGGGGAGGAAATCTCACTACGTGACAACGGCGGATTTTGTGACAACCGACGAGGGTACAGGCATCGTACACACGGCCGTAGTTTACGGTGAAGACGACTACAAACTTGGACTCGATCGCGACTTGCCCGTTGTGCCGCTATTGGATGCACAGGGACATTTTAATGAAGAAGCGCCGGAGCTTATTCGTGGGCAGTATTTCAAAAAAGCAGAAAAGGTGATCAAAGATGATCTTGCTGCGCGCGGGCTGCTCTTCAAAAAAGAGCAGAACACACATAGCTATCCGCACTGCTGGCGTTGCTCTACCCCACTTTTTTACAACGCGATTCCGGCGTGGTTTATCAATATCCAAAAAATCAAACAGCGAATGCTCGAGTTGAACGAGGACATCCACTGGTATCCTGAACACTTGAAGCATGGGCGGTTTTTGCATGGACTCGAGAACGCGCCGGACTGGAACATCTCACGTAACCGTTATTGGGCCACGCCGATTCCGATTTGGAAATGTGAAAAGGACGTGTTACATATGACGTGCATCGGTTCGGTTGAGGAACTTCGAACAAAAGCGAAAAACTTCGACGCGGTGTATGGATCGGGGGTGAGACTTGAGAATCTTGATCTGCACAAACCTTTCATCGACGAGGTCGTTCTTTCATGCGACTGCGGCGGGGAGATGAGGCGCATCCCCGAGGTGATTGATTGTTGGGTGGAGTCTGCTTCCATGCCGTTTGCGGAGCTTCACGCGCCGTTTGAGAACAACGAACTGTTCAAACAACGTTACCCCGCGCAATTCGTAGCGGAATACATTGCGCAAACGCGCGCGTGGTTCTATGTGTCGTATGTCATGAGCACGATCCTCTTTGACCGTGCGCCGTTTGAAAATGTCGTGACGACCGGTACGATTCTGAACGAAAAAGGTGAGAAACTCTCAAAGTCCAAAAAGAACTACACCGACCCCGACATCATCTTGGACAAGTTCGGCGCGGATGCGTTACGGTTTTACCTCATGAGTTCGGTCGTCATGAAAGCGGACAACCTCTTTTTCTCCGATCGCGAAGTGGATGAGGTGGTAAAGAAGGTTTTGAATCTCTTTTGGAACTGCGCGCAGTTTTATAAGCAGTACCAGGTACAACACTCGGTGTTGTCAAAAACGACACCGAGTGTTGTATATGTGCTTGACCGGTGGATTTTGGCGCGGCTTGATGAGCTCGCCGCGGTTCTCACGGTTGCTCTCGATGCCTACGACACGCCTCTTTCGTGCCGGCTCATCCGGGAGTTTATCGACGATCTCTCGACCTGGTACGTTCGTCGCTCGCGTGAGCGGTTCAAGAGTGACAACAAAGCCGACAAACAGGCGGCGATGGGGACGCTTCGTCATGTGCTCCTCGAACTCTCCAAACTCCTGGCACCATTTACCCCGTTCATTGCCGAGAAGCTGTATCGAGATTTGGGTGGGGAGAAGGAGAGCGTGCATTTAGAGGACTGGCCAACAGTCTCGAGTGATGGCGTATCTCGTGTGGAGGTACTCCAGGGGATGCATCTTGTCCGAAACATTGTCACAATTGCGCTTGAGCGTCGTGCTGCGGCGAAAATCCCCGTCCGCCAGCCGTTGGCGAAGCTTACTGTAACGTCTGCGGGCGAATTATCAGATGAACTTCTTGAGATCATTGCGGACGAAGTGAACGTGAAAGAAGTGAAACAGGAACCCGGCAACGGGCAACTGGCAGCCGAGCTCGACACCACTCTCACGCCCGAGCTCATCTCTGAAGGCATAGCGCGCGAAGTGATCCGGCGGGTGAATGATATGCGCAAACAAAAGGGGCTCACGGTAGCCGAGCAGATCGTTTTGTCTATTTTGCCAGATCCCAACGCCCAGATTCTTCCGCATGCGTTATCCACGCACAGAGAAATGATCCTCAAGGCCACACACGCAGATGCTCTCGAGGTGCGTGAAGTCGAAGGAATGGAGACCTTTGATGTTGGGGAGGCACTTCGGATCGGTCTTGAGGTATCATAAGCACATGAATCCCGCACGGACACTTCTTATTGTTCCCCCAAACGATGAAGAGGCCTACTTGATCGCCGAGATCGGGGAACGACTTGGCATGCAGGTCTATCGTTCGTCTCAACCTCATGGTGCCCGTCTTGAAAAAGAGCCGGGCGTGTGCGCGTTTATCAAAAAGTCTTCTGCCGATACGGTTGTTGTTGTCGAAATGCCGGGATTGAAGACGGAGGGGGAAATCCGCCGACTCGGCCGCCACCTTGTTATTATTGATCACCACAATTACACCGACCTTGATCGTGCGCATGCGCTAGACGGGACGCCGCTCCCAAGCTCGCTTGAGCAATTTCTTCGTTTATTTGACGTGACGGATGAGCAACTGGACCGTTTTGGATATGTGCCGCGTTTTGTACGCGCGGTCGGTCTATGGGATGCAGGGTACATATGGGCCCTGTTTGACGCAGGATTTTCGCGCGAAGATATGGAGAAGTTTCTTGTCTTCAAAGATGAGATTGCTTTGCGTGTTGGCGCCGCGGAAGTCGCACCGCACAACAAAGAGATGGCGAAGGGAGCATGGGAACAGCGGGAGACGTTTGGAGATTTTCTTATTGTGACAAGTCTCGACCCCATCGCGCAGATCCGTTCGAACGTCTCGCGCCTGGCGGCCATGGAATTTTGGCGCCCAACCCCCATGATCATTTCGGAGCGCGGCGGTAAACGTTTGTACGTGCAAGAAACGGATCATGCGCTTGACCTCTTTCACCACTTTGGCGGGTTTACGTTTGGGACAGATCGTAATTGGGGGTACGATAACGATACCGAGAAAGTGTCCTGCACGCTCTCGGACGTGAAAACATTTTTGTATGACACGCGAAAAACCCATGATGCGGGGATTTGAAGCGGAGTGGGCCGAAATCGACGAGGTGCGCACGGCCTATGCGGAGCTATTGGAAAAAGTCCGCGCCGCGGCAACTCTTGGCCAGCCGACGCGCAAACACGTGCTCTCCCATCCTGACACAAAGGGAATGGATCCGCTGGTGGTGGACTTGGTGTGTCTGCTTGATGACGCAGAGCGGCTCTTCGATCAGCGACGGGATGCGGTGGCCTATGAGCGCATTGAACACGTCGTTGCCACACACAGACACCCTGTTCTCTCCACCATGCGGATTTTGGAGGCGCTTGTGTGGGAACTCTCTCCGGCACATGTTATTGAACACATGCTGTACGCGGAGAACGAGGCGCACCCAGAGTATCGAGATGCGGCACAAAAGAGACGCGTGGCGGTACTCGCGCGCCGGTGGCAGGACGCGTTTCACGCTCACGGGCTTGATGGGGTGGCTCTTGGCCGGCTGCTTGCCATAAAACCAGGCCCGGGTCTTGGGCAACAGCTGAAAGAAATCCAGGCTTTTGCCAAAGGGGAGAGGGCAGAGCTTCCGGATGTTCCTCTTCCCGCTCGCGAAACACTCCTTCGCGCCGTGGATGGGGCTCGTGCTATGATGGCCGCCGTATGATCGGACGTCTGCGGGGAACCGTTGTGCATCGAGGAGGGGATTATGTGTTGTTTGAGGTTGGCGCGGTAGCGTATCGGTTGGAAATACCTGCGGTTTCCGTGGCGCAGTTTGGCGGAGAGATGACCCTCTACACGCACGAAGTCGTGCGCGATGATGCGCATGAACTTTTTGCGTTTCTGACGCTTGAGGCTCTCGAGCTTTTTTGGAAGTTGATCGGCATCAGTGGAGTGGGGCCGAGGAGCGCGCAAAAGATCGTTTTTGCTGACCATGTGGGCGTGGTGCGTGCGCATATTATGAAAGGCAACATTGCGTTCCTCACCCACATTCATGGTGTCGGCACAAAGACAGCGCAGAAAATCATCTTGGAGTTGAAGGGGGTGCTTATGGACGCGCCTGCGGGGCCGGTGGTAGATGTGGACGCACTCGATGCTTTACTTGGACTTGGGTACAAGCGTGCAGATGCGGTACGGGCGCTCGAGGGGCTTTCCGGTTCGGCCGAGGAACAGGTACGCGCAGCGCTCAAACAGCTTGCGCGTCAGTAATATGCGTGTCCGTCCTGTTTCAGATGCCGGTCAGTGGGAAACCTTTGTTCTGGCGCACGCCCCCACAAGCGGTGCGTTTTTCTACGAGAGAGAAAATCGCGTTGAGTTCCTTGACGGAGAACGGCTCGTGGGAGTTGCCGTTGTCGAGAAACAACATACGCCGATGGGTTCCTATCTTTTTGTGCCGCGAGGCCCTCTTCTTGCCGATGGCGTTTCGTATCAAGAAGCGCTTCTTGCTCTTTGGGAGTTTTTTCCGGAGGCTCTCTTTATTCGTTTTGAACCGACGAAGGATGGAGACTACTCGTGGGCAACACGAACCGTGGATGTGAACCCAAAGGAGACGCTCGTTCTTGATCTTACAAAATCGGAAGACGATCTTCTTGCCGCCATGCACCCAAAGACGCGCTACAACATCCGGCTTGCACAGCGCAAGGGTGCCGTTGTGCGCGCTCTCGTGTCTTCGGAGTTTGACGTGGCGTGGAAAGTTTTTGAAGAAACAGCTCGACGCGATCATTTCCGCCTTCACGCAAAGGCACATTACCAACATTTTCTGGAAACACTTTCTGCAAAGCTGATCGGGGTCTTCTCTGAGGGCCAACTATTGGCGGCGCACCTCATGGTGGACGCGTATGGTACGCGCACATATCTTCACGGTGCCTCTTCTTCTCTCCATCGCGAGGTAATGGCGCCGTATCTTTTGCATTGGCAAGAGATCAAAGAGGCGAAAGACGCTGGATTAACCTGCTACGATTTTTGGGGCGTCTCAAACACAAAACCCGCCTGGGCGGGCATCACACGTTTCAAGCGCGGCTTTTCTGGTAAAGAAATTTCGTATCCGGGGACGTTTGATTATTACAGGTCCCCTTGGTCCTATAAGGCGTATACTTTTTTGCGTGCACTGCGCCGTTTTTTATAATCCCTGGTGCGCCCGACACGATTCGAACGTGTGACCTCTTCCTTCGGAGGGAAGCGCTCTATCCAGCTGAGCTACGGGCGCATGCGGCCGTATGGTATGCTAGGAGCAATTAATCAGTCAATCACCCTATGGCGCGCGAATCTTTTCCTTCCCCGGAGGCTGCACGGGCAGACGTCGTGGTCCCTCTCGGGGAATCTGTAGAGGCGGTAAATAACTCGTACGACAAACTATTAGGAGACCTCGGCCGCGTGAAAGCGGCGCTCGATGGTGCAAAGGAAGCCTATGAAGAGGCGCGGACAAGGGGGGATCGCGCAGGCAAAGAGCGCCATGCCCACATGGAAATCGAACTCGGGCGCTACTACCTTAAACTTCTTGGTCAATTAAAGGAGACGCAACGGGCGCTCGACGGACTCATGGAAGGGTGGAAACTTGCACGTGAAGATGCGCAAAAACGTTATGGCGTTGAGTTTCCAAAAGTGACCGAATAACACACAGGCAACTAGAGGGTTACTTTTCCGTCATCGGTGGCGAAAGAGTCGTCATCCAAGCGAGTCGTCAGTCCGGCGGCCTCTGCACGCAACGTAGTGCCGTCGGTGTTTTTTGCTGTCACGGTGGCCTGTTCGGAAAGCGGAAGAATAGATCCAGCTTGATTCTCTGTTGGCGTCACTTCCACAAAGAATCGTGTCTGCGCGCTGTCCGTGAGTGAAGGAATACTCCACCGAACCTCGCGTGAAGCCGTGTCGAACGTCACAGCGCCCAGAGAGGCATCCCCCCCGTTCACGAACGTCACGCCCGCAGGAAGCACCGTCTTTCCCACGATCTCTGTGAGCGATTCCGTTGGTTTTTCTAAAGCCCAATCAATGGCATAGCGTGTTGTTTGGCCCACGGTCGGTGGAAGAGGGCCTGTGCCAAGTGGGCCGCCGTCCGCATCGTAGTAGCGCGCAGAGGCAAGAAGGGAGAGAGGACCGAAGAAGCGGATCGTAAGGGGGGCGACTTGTAGGGTGAGCGGCTTGCTCTCGACGATTCCCGACAGGGACACCATTATGTGGAGCACCTCTGAAAATCGTGCCGGGTTGAGTTCTTCGGGGGTGGCGAGGACGAGGTCAATCACTCCCTCGGCGCCGGGCGCCACAAGGTCGAATGCCTCGCGCTCATTCTGCCCCCAACGCACAACATTGCTCTCACGTACGCCGTCAGCCAAGTTGGTGTCCTCTGACGACCACAGGACGGGAACTGTCCGTGTCCCCGACAGCGTAAGAGCGACGGCAAAATTCTTTATGGGTTTGCTTCCTGTGTGTTTCCAGGGCAGAGAGACACGGAGCGCTGTGCCTGCAGGTAGACTCTGGTCTTTTGCAGAGCCGTTTACAATAATATTTCCGTAGGCGGCGCCGGCATCAACAGCAATCGAGGAACGCTCTCGCGAGAGATTTACGTAGGTTCCGTCCTCTGCCTTCTTTGAAAGCTCGCTCCCAATTTCTTCTTCGCTTTTGGCGTTGCTGGCAAAACTTCCCTGCACGCGAAAGGTCGCTTTGCTGTGTGCTTCCGAACGCCCAATATCCCACATGCCTCCTTTAAGGGGCGGCTCGCTGCTTTGCACGACGAAACTACCGGGGAGGAGCGGCTGTACACACAGATCTTCGGTCGCCGTGTCAGACGCGTTCAGTAAATTATAAGAAAGGGTGATGGTTTCTCCGGCTGATGCACGCTCCACGTCCTCCCTGGCAAGAGAGAGGGCGCTCTCCTGGAGCTCCACGTTGAAATTTTTAATGAGATCGAATTCGGCATTGAAGTTTGCGGGGCGATAGGATGCGACGATCTGGATGCGCTCGGTGCTTGGTACAGATGTGAAGAATGTCCCGAAGAGTTCAACAGCGCCGTCCGAACCGCGGGAGAGCGATCCCAGCGGGAACAGTCCTGTCTCATCTTGTTCGGGAGATGCGTGATCGAGAAAAAACGTCTTTGGCAGATGCACGCGGACGGAGAGCGAGGCGAGCGACACATCGCCCGTGTTTTGGTAGGTGAGGACTAAACGCGTGGGAACACCAACCGTCACGGGGGGTTCACTATTCAAGGCAAAAACCACCGGTTCGCCAGCGGATTCTTGGGAAAGAGCACCAAACAACATGAGTCCTCCCCACGTGACTGCGGCAAGCAGGAAGACGATGCCCGAAACCGCCCAGGCACGACTTCGCCACGAACGTGTCGGTTCGCGCAGCCTCTGAAAATCTGGCAACTCTCCATCCTCACGATAAATTCGATCGAGATCGCGGGTCACCGCTTCCTGCCGGCGTCGCAAACGCAGTCGCCCGTGCATGGGGTGGCGTGGAGGGAGTTTCATAGGCTACTCAAAAAGGACGCCGACAAACCCAGGGGACCGGTTTTCTATGTCTGCCTTGATCACGCCATCGGTAAGCGGGTGGGAACTCCAGAGAGTGGGGAGGTTGGCAGGGGGAGTAAGACGTACGCGTGTGGTGCGTCCGACCGTACCCGATTGCGTATCAACCGTGAGAGTATGCGCTGTCGGTTTCTCAAACCCCAGACGATCAAGAACAGCCGTGAAGGCTCCTGTGGGACGAGTGAGGGGAACGCGCCAGGGAAGCTCGTAGGTGAAGGAGATTTGCGATGTTGTTCCCGGCCGTGTTTGGATCCAGTCTCCAAAAACCGTCTTTCCGAACTCCTCACTTACCCATGTGCCTGTGCGCGGGTCTCTGGCGCTGGTTTCCTCGGTGAAGGCGAGATCGGCATCGGTGGCAAGGGGGAGATCAGCAATCTCGAACGCGCTCTCTTTGGGGGGCGTTGCGCCATCGGTGTCAATAAGCGTGGCACCGCGCGGGACGTACAGGCGCACGAACGTCACGTTATTGGCTCCGGTGAAACGCGCGCCGGGAATTCCGTGGTGTGTGCGCACAACGGTGACGGTATTGCGCACAACCCCTGCAGGAGAGATCGTGGAATCTACCTCTACTGTCTCGTCTATCACGGCATCGGTTTTTTCTCCTCCAATGTTTGCCTCTGCCACAAGAAGGTAGTCGCCGTTTGTGCGGCGCAACTCTCCTGTCACGCCAAACGCGCGTGCGGCTTCTTGCTCCGCAGGGTCAGTGAAATACATCTGGACATCCTTCTGCGCTACCCCTGTTTGTAAGAGAGTGAGTGCGTCAAGGAACGTTGGTCCATCCAATGTTTGCAGACGCGCAAGAAGGAGCGGGGCCAGGTCTGCCAAGAACTGTTTGGGATTTCCGCTTGCACGCGCGGCGTCATTTTCTACGAGCATTTGCGTCTCCGTAATGAAGTTCTCTGCCGACAAGATCTTTCCATAAGCAGGAATGGAAATGGGCCCGAGTATTTCCAAAAGGTCGGCAACGAAAGAGGCGTTTATGGCAAGGACGCCATCCTTTGTCGCTCCACCAGAGTTGGCATCGAACCAGAGAAGTTTTTTCGCTGATGCGGGAAAATCAGGGAACCAGTTCGCATCTTGGAATTCCCAACGCGCGTTCACCAGTTGCAGAGGAGGGGGAGCGGCGACATACTCGGTGAGGACACCCTGGAGAGCATAGGATCCGCCGCCGGGGATGGAGAGCGCCGTGATTTCTCCAGCGGAGACTTCCATGTCTGCAAACGACCCAATAAACCCGCCCGTGGGGCGCAGCTCTGTCTGATTTTGGAAAACGACCAGGTATCGTTTGGCAGTGTGCGTGCCAAGTACTTCATGCAAAATCTCCGTGGTATCCAGGAAAGTCCGGAGTGTTTTTTGAATACGAGGTAAGGACTCCCGGAGCGCCAAGAATTGCTCTTGCCGGTCTTGTGGGATAGCCTCGTGCTCCACGCGTGTGCTTGCCTCCACGGCATCTTCGAGGAATGGCATGGCCGAGGAGATATAGCGTTCCAAGAGAGAAATTTTTGTGGAAAGATTTTGATCTACCGACGTTGAGCTTGTTTCTACCCCCTCGCTTAAAAGGGCAGCGGCTTTCGTGAGAGCTTTGCCCATCGCAAGCACCGCCTCGGCGCTTCGCAGTCGCGCACCCTCTCGTGGCAGAAAAACGGCGAGTGCGCGCACACCGCTCCCCAAATGCTCGAGTGTATCCCACGCTTCCCCAAGCGATACGCTGGCTTTTGTAAATGTTTCTTTGGCTGCGGAAAAATCCACGCGTGAGGTTTCCTTTGCCGCGCTTTCAAGAAGGGCAAGCGCTTCGGCGCCCTCCGTCAGCATATTTTTTCGCGAGGTAGAGACAGACGAAATGGTGCTCGTGGCCTGAAGAGGGAGAACAAAAGCAAACGAGAGGATAACAAAGCTTGCTACCCCGCGTGCGAGCGGGGAAGAGCTACTCCACGCCCTCTGGGCGCTTTGTGGAACGGGATTCCGCCAGGCGATGTGCGGCAGGGCGGGGAGAGAGAACGTAGGCCATGAGCGCGCGGACTTCTTTCCCAGGTTTACGTCATCTTCGGCCAACTGCGCCGCCACATCTTCCTCCTTCACGGGGAAGAGAATCGGGAGTTCCTCTTCTTCCTTCATGGAGACCGAAAGCGAAGCGACAAATTCTTCAAAAGTGGGAAGGATCTCTTCCGGAGCCGATGCGCGCTCTGTTGTGGGGAGATGGGTGAACTCCTCGGTGGGCCGCAGATTGAGGACGTGCAAAGAGGGAGCGGGGGAAGCGGTTTGTGCAAGGGGGAGAGTATGAGAGACGGGTGAAGATGTCGTGGGGGAAAGACTTTCTGTGCGTAAAGATAGAGGAAGTGCTTGATCAAACACAAACGCCGCTTGTTGTTTCCGCGATTGTGCGGATAAGCGCCGGCGGGGTTGAGTTTTTTTAGAGGCTTTCTTCATACAAGCGCCGTGTGCGCTCTGCCATCGTATCCCACGAATAATGTTTCTTTTGTTGGCGACCCTTTTGAATGAGTTCCTGCCGAAGCGCCTGATCTTGCAGGAGTTTTTCCATGATGCGCACCATTGCCTCTAGGTCATCTGGGTCAAAGAAGAGGGCGGCGTCGCCGAGAATCTCCGGGAAGGCGCTCGTGGAGGAAGCGGCCACCGGTGTGCCGTGCGACATGGCTTCAAGTGGCGGGAGACCGAACCCCTCGTGACGGGAAGGGAAGAGGCAAGCTGTGGCAAAACGGTAAAGGTCGGCGAGGTCTTCATCGGAGACGAATCCTGTAAAGACGACAGAGGAAGAGGGAATGGCAATTTCTTCCAACTCTTTGCGCAGCCTTTCGTAAAACACATTGGTTTTTCCTGCCAGGACAAGCTTCACTTCGGGGTGGGCTTTCACAAAGAAGGAGAAAGCGTGCAGGAGAGACTCCAGATTCTTGTGCGGATAGGCATTGCCTACGTAGAGGAAGTACGGGCCGGCTACGCGGCGGTTTCCCGCTCCTCCTGTTGCCTCCCCGGGTGCTCCTTCGTGGATAACGGAGATCTTTTCCGGCGGGAGTTTAGGGAAATGCGCCATGATGCGCGCGCGAGTGAAGTCGGATACCGCGATCACGCGCCGGCTTTTCCAAAGAGCGTGGTGAAGGACGGCGCGATACCCCATTCGTTTTACTTCAAAGAGTCCGGGCGGCAAGAGACTCGCGGCGCGCGCCGAGCGACGCTCTTCCATCAAGATAAGGTCGTGGATGGTGACGACGAACGGCGTCCGGAGACAGAGTGGAACATTCCAATGAGGAATATGCACGAGGTCGCAACACTCCCGGTCTATGATGGCGGGCATGCGGATCTGTTCAGCAAATGTGTACCAACGCACGGGCACCACCCGTTTGTGCATGTGGCGCCCCTTTGGTTTAAACAGGCGAAAACCCTCTTCGTTGAGAAAGACCACGAAGGTGTGAGGAGCCTTTTGGGCATCCAAACGATCGAGAAGCTCGGCAACGTAACGTCCAAGCCCCCCACCCCCCACATTTGGCCCGTAAAACCGAGCATCAATCCCGATCTTCATAGCGACATTTTACACCGAATTTGGTGGATAACATGGGGATAAGATTATCGGTCAACGGGGGGCAGGACACGCGTGGTCTGCCAGAGCACGTCAAAAAGGTTTTTCTGCAGCTCAAAGAGCCGATGGGACTCAACAATCATCCCGAAGGGCTCCTCCGTGGTTCCCATGTAGGCGACCTTGTTGTCGTAGAGGTACATAGTGAGGTGGAACGTCATTTTCCCTGGCGCAATATGCACCTCGCGGTTCTCCTTAATGCTTGAAGGGTACTTGGCGCCGACTTCCGTTGCCTCAGAACGGATGACATGGAGGCGTTTCCCAGAAGTAATACGTCGAGTGGTGTAGTCTGCGAACCAATCTTGGCCAGCGAGAAGATCGATATCAGCGACGGAGAGAATAGCGCAGAGTTGCCGGCTCGTGTTGTTGAGCGTGTCCTCAAAGACGGTCTTTACTCCAGCGGCCCCTTCGTAGAGCCGTATGCGTGGTTGGTCGGAGGTCGTACGGAATAGGGAGAGAAGTTCCGGAAGAGCGCGCGCGGCTTTCTCTTGTTTCTCTCGAAGCATGGCTTCTAAACGTGTGGGCTTTTCTGCGCGATAGGTTCGGCGGCGCCCGATTGTGCTGTAACTTGCTAGACCCATGACAACCAGTTGTTGGAGAACTTCATGGGCGGTTGTCCGGGGGAGGCCTACTTCGCGACCGATGCGCTCTGCTGTCCCTGCGCCAACACGAAGCAAAGCGAGATAAATTTCCCCTTTTGTCTTTGGCAAACCAATTTCTCCGAGGGTTTCTTTGAGTGACATGAGTGGAACAAACGAGACTTACACACTTTCGTCGGAACTTTCCGACGACCATTATTGCATGGAAGTACTTATAAATGCAATTTTCCTACATATAGGAACTTACATATGTCGGAAATATACTTCCACTTTTGCCTCACCTAAGGTACGATCGGCACTTGTATGAAGTCCAAAACACCAAACTTTGATGAGAGGATTGAGGAACTGTTAAAAAAATTGGTGCCAGGCACCAGAGTGTGTAAGAAAACAGGAGAGACTTGGGAGCTTACCCAGGAAGAAATTGAATGGTGCCGGCATTTTCGTGTACCGCCGTCGGATGTAAGCCCACTCGCACGTCTGCGTATGCTCACGGCCTTTTTTGTGGGCTACCAGTGGTGGAACAATAAAAGCGCGAAAGATGGGAGGACGCTTGTGAGCTCCACGCATCCGGCGAGTGGTGTGAAGATTCTCCCAGACGAGGAGTGGCTTCAGCAGGACTTTTCTTCTCTTCGACGACCTATTCATTCGGACACCTCTGTTTTTCGTGTGCTCCAAGAGCTGTCCCGAGAGATCCCCTTTATGGCGTTTCGCAATGCGGTACCGCCAGAAAACTCCATCTCTACAATCTCCATGGGGGACCAAAACAGTTATTTCATGAACGCTTGTCGATCGAAGAATTCCTTTTTTGGGATGAATGCGCTCGACACGGAAGATTCTGCAGAAGTTTATCAGTCAGGAAAGATTGTCGGCTCCTACAATGTGGTACACGCCGAGCGTCTTTACCAATGTCGGTTTGTGCAAGAGTCGCGTGATTGTATGAGCAGCGCATTTCTTTTTGATTGTCGAGACTGCGAGCATTGTTTTATGGCGACGAACAAACGACGGGCAAAATATGTTTGGAAGAATGAGCAGCTTTCGCGGCAGGAGTATGAAAAACGTATAGCCGAAGTGGACCTGTCTTCCCGCGTGCGGCTTGAGGCGTACAAAACAGAGTTTCTGGAGTTGATACGGACACAAGGAATCTGGCCCGAGAACTTCAACGAGAAAGCGGAACAAAGCTCTGGAGAGTATTTACAGGAAGTCACCAACTGCCATTTTTGCTATAACAACAATTATGGGTGCCGTGACCAGCTTTGGTGCGCGTACATGTTTCATGAAACATTCCAAAATGCATTCGACGTCGGGCTTTTCTACGGAACGAACAACTGCTGGGGTTGTTCAACGGGGTCGCGAAGCGCGAACTGTCTCTTCAGTTATCTTGTCGTAAATTGCCAACGCGTGGAATACTCCATGCATTGTTACGATTGCGAGAACTGTTTTGGATGCGTGGGGCTTAACCGCAAGAAGTTTCACATCTTCAATACGCCATGTACGGAAGAGGAGTATTATCGGTTGCTCGATGAGATAAAGTGCGGGATGCTTGAGCGACGCGAATACGGGGAATTTCTTCCCGCCACTCTTTCGCCTACGCGCTTTTTGGATTCCGGCGCTGCGCTCTTTCTTTTGGCAGATGAGGTAGCGGGGCGGCAACTTGGTGCATTAGAGTATGCGCCTGAATCTGCAGGGGCAAGTGGAGACCCCTCGATTGTCCTTTTACCGGTGGGTGATATTCCCGACAGCATTTCCGATCCCTCGGTGGAGGCGCTTTCCGGCAAGCTCTTTTTTGACGAGTCTCTCGATCGACGTTTTACTTTCCTTAAACCAGAGGTGGAGTTTTATCGCGCGATGAAGATCGGTCCGCCTCGTGATCACTTTATTGCTCGTGTGCGCGATCTTAGCTTTCGCGCAAATTCAGGTGTATTTGAGGACACCATCTGCGCCAAATGCTCACGGAATATTCTCGTCACGAAGAATAAAACATTTCCTTCACGCACTATATATTGCCGCGCATGTTACCAAGACACTCTTTCCGCGTAACAGTTCTCCCATTGGCGCGTCTCCTTATGCATGGGGTAGTCCCAAAATATGACGCGCAAAATGCAAAGCACCTGTGGGGTCTGTGTCGCTGTTGTCCTCGTTGTCGCTTCCGCGGGGCATGCTTCCTCTGTGATAAAGGGGAGAGAGAAGCGAGCAATGGAGCGCGCAGAGGCGTTTGTTTCTCAGCGTCGCGAGGCGTGGGGGAAGGAGGAAAACCCTTTTGAAGACCGCCCGGTTCTCCGCGTTCTCTTGCTTGGCCTTGACGCGCGAGTAGACCAGACGGTGGGACACTGCGACGTCATCCAATTCATCGAAATTGATTCTACCAACGCCACGATAGATATTACTGCCGTCCCGCGCGGCACATATTCGCCTCTTCCGTCCGGCACCTATGCCGCCACGGATTATTATCTGTCGAACGCCTGTGCTATCGGCGGCGTCGAGTACGGGATTTCACAAATTGAAAAACTTCTTGGCCGCACGGCAGACTATGTCGTGCTTGTAAACTTTTCCGGCGCGCTGCACATTTTCCGCACGCTTGGGCTTCCTGCCTCGGACACGCTCGCGTGGTTGCGCCACCGCCAGAGTTTTCCGGTGGGGGAGCCGCAACGTGCGCACAACCACTCCGTTTTTCTTAAGGACTCCCTTGCTCGTTTTGAAAAGTTGTTGGATGACAAGGCCGCTACCCCGCTTCAGTATCTTCTCTATCGTACGGTAAAAACGGACATGACGTTTGCACAGGCGCGCGTGTTGGCAGAAACCGTTGGGCGCATGGACACGGCGCAACACGAGGACCGTGTACGTCTGTACATGATACCCGCGTACCCTGTGGCCGATATCCCATTTGATCCGGCGCGCGCAGAGGCAGAACTTGCCCAGTGGATGGAGCCGATCCGCCCACTTCTGCACGGGGCCACATTCACCGGAGCGACAAGCGAGGAGGTGCAAGAGAAGGTCGTCTCCTTTTTGCGGAGTCACATACATGATCCAGCGTTTGTGCGCCGCGCCCTCGCCGAGCATCTCTGGCTTAGCATAGACGACGAAGCTCTCCGCGACGAACTTCATGCCGAGTTTTTGCGCGCGTATCTTCCGCTTGTGGGAGACGAAGAGCGTCTTGATGTGCTGGCGGACTATCTGCTGGAAATGGAAGAGGAAGGGAAAGAGTATCGTGTGGAATATGCAAAAGAAGAACTTACGCGTCTCCTTGCGGCGACCACTCCTTATGCAGAGGCGTCTGCGAGTGCGCCGTAAAGAGTCGCTGCCGCTTTCTCCCACGCGAATAAAGAAACGCGCGCATACCCGGCAGAGACAAGCTGACTCCCAAGCGCCTCGTCGCGCAAGAGTTCCCGTACGGCCGCCGCGATATGGTCTGCGCGTTTCGGATCCACAAGAAGCGCTGCGTGTCCTGCCACCTCGCGGGTCGCGGAGACGGCGCTTGTGACAACTGGGACACCATAGGCAAAGGCCTCAAGGATGGGTAGGCCAAAGCCTTCGTAAAAGGAGGGGAACACGAGAGCCGCGGCGTTTCGGTAGAGAGCCGGCAGGTCATCTTCTGGCACGTATCCGAGGATATGCACACGTGACCGGAGACTTTCAGGAACCATGTGCCGCGCGGCCTTTGATCCGACAGAAACAAGGTGAACATGGGGGAGCAGAGAAAGCGCGGCGAGAAGCCCCGGAATATTTTTTCGCACCTCCCATGTGCCCACATGAAGGACGTATAGGATAGGGAGGTGATACTTAGAACGGATACCAGAATCTCTTGGAGATTTTTCGCTTGTAAACCGAGCATCTATGCCGTGAAGGGCTACACGAGTATGTCCCTCGGTCTTTGGAACCAGGGCCGCTACGTCGTGTGCTGTTGTTCTACTTGGGACGATGACGACACGGGCCTGCCGCATCAGACGACATGGGCCGACCAGCGTGTGCCACAGGCGGTCTTTTTTTGAAAACCACGGGGCGTGAAGCAGAAACGACACGTCGTGAACGCTCAACACGTAGGGGCGTTTAGTGGAAAAAAAGTGCAGATTGGGAAGCCAGATGACGTCAGGTGGTGATTGGCAAAGGGACTCAAAAAGAGGGCGACGACCAAGAAGGATGCCTGCGTGCAGAAGTCTGTTGGGGATGAGGCGGTGCGTGTGGATGACGGGGCGGGGGAGTTGTTTGATGACTTGTGCGGCCGCGGCACGCGTGTGCGCGGATCCGGTGGTCACGATCTCAATTTCGTCACCCTCTTTTGCTACAAGACAAAGCTCTGTAAGAAGGGAGAGCGTGGCTCGACACACTCCCGTCGGGTTTTTCTCTGCCAGGTGTCGTCCGTCCACGGCGATTTTCATAGTGTGCGTGCGTGCCGTTGGTGTGCCTCTTCCACAAGCGCGCGAAACTCGCGTTCGAATGTTTCTTTAGAGTATTGCAGAGCGTGCGCACGAACCGTCTCTGGGTCAAAGACATCTTCGTGGAATTCAATGATAGTGCTTGCAAGCCGCTCCCACGTTTGCTCGTCGAAAAATGTCCCCGTCACTCCCTCGCGTATCGTCTCGACAGCTCCGCCCCGCCGAAATGCAATGACGGGACAGCCAGAGGCCATCGCTTCTACGGGCGTGATACCGAAGTCTTCTTCTTGCGGATGGATGAATGCGCGCGCTCCCTGGTACAGCCGTGCCTGCTCCTCGTTGCTTACGCGCCCGAGGAACTCCACGGACGGTCCGGCTCGGCGTCGGAGCTCTGCCTCTACAGGGCCGGTGCCGAAGACTTTGAGTGGAAATCCTGTGCGCGTACATGCGTCCACAACGACATCGAAACGTTTGTATGCCACAAGCCGTCCGCCAGTGAGGAAGTAGTCCTTCTCACCCTTTGAAACAGAAAATCGGGAAACATCTACGGGGGGGTGTATGACAGTGCTCTCGCGCCCGTAGTATTTTTTAATGCGGCCCGCCACTGTTTGTGAATTTGCTACAAAAATATCTACGCGCTCCGCCGCCGCTCGGTCCCACAGGCGCAGAAGGGAAAGGAGGGGTGGCAAGCACCACTTGATGACAAATGGCACACGCAGTTCAGATACATACTCTCGGCTATCGCTCCATAGATAGCGAGTGGGTGTGTGGCAATAACAGATATGTAGTGTGTGCGGTTTTGTGATGATGCCTTTGGCAAAGGCGCTGGAACTGGAAACAACGACATCAAAATTTGCGAGCGGGTAATGTTCCGTGGCTGCGGGCATGAGGGGGAGATACCATTGGAAGAGTCGATGGGCAAAGGGCAGATGTGATAGAAAGGACAGGCGCACGTCGGCATGGTCGAACCACCCGCCCATCTTTTTTCTATCAAAGATCAGCACAAAAAGAGGGGCCGCGGGCCACATCTTATGCAAGACATGTAAGACCTCTTCGGCTCCTCCCAGCTGGTTGAGGTGATCGTGGACAAGCGCGAGGCGCATGTGAAATTAGTAGGCTCCCTTGCGAAAGATGACGACGAAGGGAGTTTTCATGAGAATTTTGAGGTCAAGCCACGGGGACCAATGCTCCATGTAGAACGTATCTAAGCGCATTTCTTCTTCGAAATCAAGATCGGAGCGACCACTGATTTGCGCCAGCCCCGTCATTCCCGGACGGATGGTGTGGACCTTGCGGTGATGCGGAA
Organism: Candidatus Uhrbacteria bacterium; assembly: GCA_016187485.1. Classification (NCBI taxonomy): domain Bacteria; phylum Candidatus Uhriibacteriota; species Candidatus Uhrbacteria bacterium. Next base: position 66,160 of record JACPJO010000002.1, read on the forward strand.
GGTACTTGTCCACCTCGCGTGGCTGGTGTGGCCGCGGCCCCACCAGGCTCATGGAGCCGGAGAGTATGTTGAACAGTTGTGGCAGTTCATCCAAAGAGTATTTGCGGATCTTTTGTCCAAAAGGGGTGACGCGTGGATCGTTGGCGATTTTATAGACGGGCCCATGCTTCATGTTTTGTTTGCGGATAAGTTCCTCCTCCATCTTCTCGGCACGCGCTTGATTGCCGAGGCCTTTCTGCGATCCGATGCTGTACTCGGCTCGCATGGAGCGAAATTTGAAGGTGAGGAACCGCCGCCCACCTTCTCCCACGCGCTCGTTTTTGAAGAGGATGGGCCGCCCACTTTCAAAAAGAATGCAGATCGTGATGAACAGCAGGGTGGGAGAGAAAAGGATGACGAGCACGAGAGCCAGCAGGATATCGAACCCGCGTTTGTAAATAGCCCCCCATCCATCCAGAGGCGTTTTCTTCACGGTCATAAGAGGGACACCCGCAATGGTGGATGCGTCCACACGGAGCGAGCCTACGGTGAACAAGTCAGCGGAGTAGCGGAGGTCGAGATGTTCTACGTCGGAAAAACTCCGCAGGCGGGACAGCGTCTCGCGGCTTGCGTTGGGGTCCGTCAAAATAATCTCGTCGATGGCGCTACGGCGGGCCAACTGCATCAGCGTTTTCTCCGTTTCGTCTCCAAATGCGTCAAACGTTCCTACAACACGGATACCATAGCGGCGCCGTGTCTCAAATGTCTGACGAAGCACTTCGCCCGTCTCTCCGTTACCGATGAGAACGGCGCGCCGCATGCCGATCCCCAAAAAGAGAAGGGAATTTTGTATGCCACGGATCAGCAGGCGCTCCGTCCACACGAGGGTGACGGCTAAGCCCCAGCCGACCAAAATAATGAATCGGGATTCAAATGCCTCGAGGGTAAAAAAGAGAAGGGCGAAGATGACGGCCATTGCAGAGGCGCTCGCAAACAGAGTTGTTTGTACATCTTCCGCAAGACGTCGGCGAGAGGTGCGGTAAGCTCCAGCGAAGGCAAAAATAATAACCCACAGCACTACAGCGGGGAGTGCAAGCTGGCTGTAGCGTTCGAGGGTAAGGTCGAAAATGACTGGTCGCCACTCGGTAAAGAAGGGGAGAAGGCGTACATGATAAGCCGCGAGCGCGCCGGCAAAAATAGCCAGGGCATCCATGGGCACGAGGAGAGCCGTAAAAAACAAATCCGGGCGTTTCATATGATGGTGCTTATGATACCGCAAGGCCCCGCATGAAGCGAGGCCTGGGGCCGGGAAACGTATAAGCCGAATTCTGTTCTCCCATCACTCTTTGCAGAGCGTTAGGAGAGGTGACTATCTATCTTGACTGCTCATTGCTGAACAGCTCCGCATGATCCTTGCGAACCATGCACGCGAGCGACCAAATTTGCTCTTGCACCGAAAAGGGTTTACCACACCTCTGCGTCACCGCAGGGCGAATCGCGTAGCCCCGAAGGACATCGCGAAACTTTTCACGTTTCCCCCTACATAGCTCCGTGAGGAGCGACGTGGGGTAGTATTGTCTCTGTGACACTTTCCCTAGAGTTCTCTCTGAGCCCGAAGAGCAATCTCTCCGGCAAAGCCGGATCCGGCTTTGCCGGACAGCTCCTCGATTCCAGATTTCCTCTGGCCGCCGTTAGCGGCTTTTCTTGTCTTCCTCTCTTGCGAAAGGGTAGGGTGTTCGGACTTTCCTCTCCCGCTTTTAACAGGAGCAGTCACCGCGTTTCCTGGCGTGGCAGAAGATACTACACTTTAGAGACTTTGTCCATACCTCACAAGATTACAATCGGATGCCGAGCACTTCACGCACCGCTCCCATCTTTTTTTCTGCCAGTTCCTTTGCGCGGGCGGAGCCGTCGCGGAGCACGCCCACCAGATGCGCGGGGTCAGCCCGCAGAGCAAGATATTTTTCGCGAATGGGTTGCAGGAATTCCACGAGCGTATCGGCCAGAGTCCCTTTGAATTCTTTATACCCTTTGCCGTCAAACGACTGCACAACCTCTTTTGGCGTCATGCCGGTAATTTCGGCCATGATGGTAACCAGGTTGCTTACTCCGGGCCGCTTTGCCGGCGCGAAGTCGATGGTCCCTTCCGAGTCTGTGACGGCGGCGGCGATCTTTTTGCGCACAGTGCCTTCATCGTCTGTGAGGGCGATGTAGTTTTTTGGACTCCCTGCGGATTTGGACATTTTCGTGGTTGGGTCATCAAGCCCCATAATCCGCGCGCCGGTTTTTTTGATGAGCGGAGTGGGCATGGCGAATGTTTCTCCGAACATTTTGTTGAACCGTTCCGCCAGGTCGCGCGCAAGCTCCACGTGCTGTTTTTGGTCCTCGCCCACGGGCACATAGTCGGTATCGTAGAGGAGAATGTCGGCCGCCATAAGCATAGGGTAGGAAAGGAGGCCGACGGACGCGGAAGTGTTCTTCCCCTTATCTTTAAACTGTGTCATGCGCTCCGCCTCGCCCAGTCTGGTGAGGCACATCAAAATCCATCCCAGCTCTGTGTGCTCGTGCACTTGGGACTGCTGGAAGATGGTGGCTTTCTTGGGATCGAGACCTGCAGCCAGATAGATGGCCGTGGCATTCAGTAAGTGGTCGTGGAGTTCACGCGGCTCAAATGGAACCGTCATGGCATGGTAGTCCACCAAAAAATAGAAAGCTTCCGTCTCGTGCTGAAGCTTCACGAATTGCGAAATCGCGCCAATATAATTCCCGATATGCACGATACCGGTGGGCTGGATGGCCGAAAGAGAGCGTGGCATACGAACAGGAGTATAACACAAAGCGAGGTTTCAAACCTCGCTTTTGTTTCCCTTTTATACCTCAATGATCACGGGCAAAATCATGGGCCGGCGTTCGGTATGCTGGAAGATGAACGTGCCCAAATCATTACGCAGGGTATTCTTCACATGCTCGAAGTCTGCAGCATTCGGTGCGGCATGGTTGTTCACGATGGTGCGCACTTTATCACGCAGATCATCCACAAATCGTTTCTGATCCTTCATGAAGATAAACCCACGGCTGATGATGTCCGGCGATCCTACAAGCTTGCCGGTCTTTGAAGCAATCTGCGTGATCACAATGACCATGCCGTCTTCGGCAAGCACTTGTCGGTCGCGGAGCACCACCTGCGAAACGTCGCCCACGCCAAGCCCGTCTACAAAGACGTAGTCGGCAGGCAGACGTTCTTCCGTGAGCCGTCCTTCTCCAAGCTCGCCCGGTTTCTGTGATTTCTGGAATTCGGCTACTTGGCCGTTGTCCACCACAAAGACTCGTTCCTCGGGCCAGCCAAGCGAGTACGCCACTTCGGCGTTCTCGCGGAGCAAGAAGTGGTTCCCCTCAATCGGAATATAGTATTTCGGTTTGAAGAGAGAGAGCATGAGCTTGATGTCTTCTTTGTGTGCATGACCGCCAGCGTGCACATCCATCATGGCGTAGTGCACAACACGTGCTCGCTTACGATAGAGAACATCTTTGAGACGCTGAACCGAGCGCTCATTTCCCGGAATGACGGACGAAGAGAAGACCACCGTATCGCCCGGAATGATGCGTACACTCCGATGCTCATCGTTGGCGATGCGCATAAGGGCGGCATTGCGCTCTCCCTGCGCGCCGGTACACACCACAACGATTTTTTCTTTGGGGTAGTCATCTACCTGTTCAATAGGGATGAAGGTCTTCATGGATGCTTTGATGTAGCCCAACTCTTTAGCGATCTCCACGTTTGTTTTCATGGAGTAGCCGTCGAGCGCCACTTTCTTACCCTGCTTTTCCGCGATCTCGATGATTTGTTTCACACGCGAGAGAAGCGAGGCAAACGTCCCGATGATGAGCCGCCCCGGCGCCTTTTCAATGAGGTGCTCCAGGGTAGCGCCGATTTCCCGCTCGCTCACTTGGTGTCCCGGTACGGACGCGTTTGTGGAGTCTCCCATCAGACAAAGCACGCCTGCCTTGCCGATTTCGGCAATGCGCTGAAAGTCGGCGGGCGCGGTCCCCACGGGGTGGAAATCAAATGTCCAGTCGCCGGTGTGGCACACGTTGCCGGCCGGGGTTTCCAAGAGCACGCCGGCAGAGTCAGGGATGTTGTGGTTGATGTGGAAGAGCGACACGCGGATAGCCCCAAGCTGGATGGGCTCTCCGATCTTGATTTGGTGAAGTTTCAAGGGCGGCGTCTTAAAATCAAGCTGGCGTTTTTTGATAATGCCAAGTGTGATGGGTAGTCCGTAGATAGGAGGATTTCCTACGCCAGGGATTGTGTGCGGAATAGCGCCGATGTGGTCGTAGTGGCCATGCGTGATGATGACGCCACGGATGTTTTTTTCCTTCCCTTTGAGGTAGGACATGTTGGGAATGATATAGTCCACGCCCGGCATGTCTTCCTCGGGGAATTGAAGGCCCATGTCTACCAGAACGATGTCGTTTCCGTACTCGAACATGGTGCAGTTACGGCCGACCTCCTCGCATCCGCCGAGTACGGCGATGCGCAGACGGTCAGTGGGTGCCTTGGTTTGAGGCACGGACGGCGCCGATCGCGGGGCCTCGATGAACGTACGGCCGCCCCGGCGCGGCTTGAATGAAGGCCGTCCCTGCGGTCGCCCTCGACGGTTGTGTGAAGATGGATGAGATGAATGCGGTTGCATCATAAAAGAATAGACTCAAGTTTCATGAAACTCACGAATGACTTTTGTCTGCGCTTGTGACGGACACAAGAGAAAGCAAAAGGTATCTTGAAGCGCCCGGACCAGCTTAGCTGGTCTCCCCTCGCTTAGCTTTGCGCTTGTTGGTTTAAGCAAAGCTGAGCTTTGCTCTGACGGGGACCAACCGAGCTAAGCTCGGTGGTGCGGATGGAGAGACTCGAACTCTCAAGCCATTGCTGGCACGGGCTTCTGAGGCCCGCGCGTATACCAATTCCGCCACATCCGCTCATTACGAAAGCTCTTAAAATAGCGATCTGTCGGCGCGCGCCGAGACATCTCATCTATTTTAAAAGCTTTCGTATCCTCTTTTTATTTCGGCGTACGTCCTCCTCGTGCATTTTTCTCTCCACAAAGGGTGCTCGTGAGAGCATCAACAAGACTATGGTACGTTAAAAGCCGTTTTTTGTCAATAAACCTGGTCTGAACACGCGTTTTGTTCGCACGAACCATCCTTCGACGCGATTAAAGCGGTCGGCCGGAGTCGTGATGCGCGGGAGGTCATTTCCTTTGATCTTTGCCGCAGTAGCGTAGAGGTAGTCCGGTTGTACCAAAAACAAGGCCGGCAGGTCTTCTTTGATGGATGTTTCCACAATGGTGTAGGCTTCGGTGCGTTTTTGGGCATCCGAACTTGCTCGGGCTGTTTCAAGCGCATCGTCCACCTTGCGATTCGCGTAGCCGGGTAGGTTCACTCCTGGGTCAGCGGCTTGCGAGGAATGCCAGAAGGGGAATGGGTCGGGATCCACGCCGTAGAGGATACCCGTCAAAAGCATCTGGTAGGCGCGTGGTTTAATGACGGCGCTCCCAAGTTCTGCCGGTTGGACGGCGCGTATGGTTACACGCACGCCGATCTCTTGCCATAGGTCTTTGAGGAGGGCGGCAAGTGTTGCGAAATCCGCGGTGTCCGGATACACAAGCTCGATTTCCAGCAACTCGGCTTCTGCGTCTTCATCTATATTTTTTGCACGCACGCCAGTCGTTTCATCAACCGCCCACTTTGCCGTGTCCAACTTTGTTCGTGCCTCTTCGAGATTTTGCTCTGTGGGAGTGCTTGCGGGGAGAAACGTGTCGGCAACGATGGGGCCGCTGAGCGCCTTCGCGAATCCTCCGTACACATTCTCTACGATTGCCTTGCGGTTCACGGCAAGATCAAGAGCTTGTCGAACAGCGAGTTCTTTGAGCGCGGGTTGTGTTGTTTGGTTGAAGAAGATATTAATCTGCTGGGGGATGGTAGGGCGGAGAAGGCGAATAGCGCGTCCGTCAAGTTTCCGCGCGCTTTCTTGCGGAAGAAATGCGGCACCCTCGACCTGCCGGCCTTCAAGCGCGCTGACGAGCGCATTCAGGTTGTCGTAAAATTTAAAGGTGATGCGTTCAAGGGACGGACGATTTCCGTAGAACGCCGGAAAACGCTGGAGCGTATAACTGCGGATGGACCCGTTCTGATCCTTTGTAAATTTCTCAAACCGATACGGTCCATTCCCGACCGGTTGGGTGTTCAAATTCACGAGGCTTGCGCGGCGCGGCAGTATTCCCTCCCAAATGTGCGCAGGCAAGATTCCTACGGTAAGCGTGCTCAAAAAAGGAGCGAACGGTTCGGAGAGGGTGAACCGAACGGTGAGGTCGTCTACCGCCTCTACTTTTACGCTTCGAAATGTAACAGAGAGGGGGCTCAAGTATTCCGGGTTTGCTATGGCCTGGAATGTGAAGACAACATCTTGCGCGTTCAGGGCCTCTCCGTCGTGCCAGAGAGTATTCTCGCGTAAATTAACCACGTAGGCCTTACCGTCTTCTTCCACCGTGTAACTTTTTGCGAGGTCACCAATGAGGCCCGAGGCAGAATCGAAAATGAACAGGCCGCGGAATAACAAGCGCGTGAGGTCCGCGTCCACGGCGCTTGCCGAAGCGTAGAGGGGATTTAAAAACTGCGGCTCGCCTACAAGTCCTTCTGTATAGTCGCCGCCAACGGCGGGAAGAGAGACTTGGTGGGTGAGAATGTATACGCCAATGAGCAACAAGAAGGAAAAGATGGCACCCGCACTTGCGAGCCGCACCAAAAACCGCTCGCCTGGCGAGAGGAGGCGTGGAAGTTGTCGCCACTGGGAAAGGGAAGGCACCGTTCCTTTGCGCGCAACGCGATAGACGTGCTCCGCCGTGAGATCCGGCGTCTTTCTGTCACGAGGAAACAACGGAGGGAAGTTCACACGTGAGGGGCACGCTTTATGAGAGGAGAATCTGTGCCAGAGCAACACCGAAAAACAGGATAGCAAGAGCAATGGTTATTTGGTGTAAGCGCTTTTCTGCGCCGCGACGCTCATGCGCCACGACATCTTCACCGCCAAAGGCGGCGCCCAGGCCCGCGCTCTTGGGCTGAAGCAAGACGGCGGCAACGAGCAAGACGGCGAGAATCGCTTGGGAAATCCACAGGATAGTCGAAATCATAGTGGCTCCATGCTAATGCAAACAGAGCTTTACGTCAACGCGCTGTTGCAGTTTTACGTCCGGCAAAACGTTTCATGCCGCGGCCAGACACGCGCATGCGCGGGGTGCGTTTCGTGTCGCGGCGCTTGGTGTGTTCTTCCATGCGTCGTGTCGCGCGATCCTCCATATGATACCATGGTACCACATGGAGGATTCCAAGCGCTGGCTCCCGATTGTCGTGACGGGCATCTTGCTTTTGCTTGCGGGATTGTTTGTGCTTCGCGTCGTCGTTTTTTACAGCCAGATTCGCAAAGGCGACGACCAACAGCGTTCTTTCGGCGCGTCCGCCGAGCTCACACGCTCGCCCGCGCTGGCGGCAGCGATCCGTTCCACTCCCGCAGATGAAGTGTATAGCGTGGAGGACGACGATGACCCCATGCTTGGGGGCAAGGACGCACGGCTCACTATTGTGGAGTTTGCCGACTTTGGCTGCCCGTACTCGCGCAAGGCCTCGTCATCCATGCGCGCCCTTGCACTTACCTACGGCGAGAACATCCGCTATATCTATCGCGATTTTCCGATCACCGAGATTCATCCCGACGCGTTTTTAGCGGCGCAGGCAGGACAATGTGCCAACGAGCAGGATAAGTTCTGGGTCTATCACGACGCACTCTACCAACACCAAGAGGACCTTTCTCGCGCGGCGCTCCGTTCGTATGCACAGGCGGTAGGGATGGATGTCGGAGCATTTGATCGTTGTCTTGCCAGTGGGCGCTACCGCCAGGAAGTGGAAAAAGATTACGCGGAAGGTGTGGCGGCGGGCGTCGTGGGAACACCCACATTCTTTTTCAATGGGCGCCGTGTGGAAGGAGCCATCCCCCTCGAGATTCTTCGTTCGCTCATAGACACTTTTCTTAAGGTATGAGAGCGCTCATCTCTCTGCTTTTCTTTCTCTCCTTCGCCCTGCCCGTGCAGGCGGCGGATCCGGCAGGGACTTGCCGGTGTTGGTGCGGGTCGACCGCGGGCGCTATTGAGTATGGCGTGTATCGTCCGGATGAAACGGAGTGTTTGAACCTCTGCAAGAGCATCAACCAGAGGTACTTGGGTTGTGTTGCGGAGGAAGACATTTCTCCTTTGGAGAACCTACGCTGTTGGTCTGCGCAAGAGTGCACACAAACCAATGCGGCGACGGGGAATCCGTCGGGAATTTTTGATGATACACAGCCAACCGAATGCATGCCCGGATTCCGTTACTGTTTTCCCTATCCCGAACCGATTCCTCTTAGCGTGCATTTTGGGGACAAGACGTTTGTTTATGGGATTGGCGGGTACACCGCGACCGTGTATCGCTGGCTTATAGGCGCTGCAGCTGTCTTTGCTGTCATCATGCTCATGGCAGGCGGCATACAATATATGCTGGCGGGCGGGAGCGGGAACGTAAAAGAAGCGAAGGATCGCATGAAAAACGCCATCATCGGTTTTGTCATTCTTCTTTCAAGCTATCTCTTATTGCTCACGGTAAATCCGCAAACGTTATCCTTGCGCTTACCGTCTTTGCCGAAAATCCGCCCGCTCATCGTCGCAGACGGGAACCAGTCATGCGAGGCGTACCAGAATGCCAAATACCACGTGGAGGTAAACGGGAGCCAATTTTTCAGCGGGCTGTCTTGTGGCAGAAAAGGATCGGTAACGAAAGGACCCGACGGCGCGCAGCTTTCAGAGGAGACATCGTGTTTTTTCCGCGCGTGTACGCAAGCATCCATGACGGCAGCGGGGGAGACCTGTGCGATCGATACGACCGAAGAGACCGGCTCGTGCATGACATGCGCGGATATTACGGCTGGCCAGACGGCAACACCGGGAGTGCTTGCCTCTCCCTCGTTGTGCAGCGGTTTATCGCAACTCGCCGGAGGATCGGGAAGCCGAGAACTTTGCCTCTATGTCCCCGCCGCTCCCGAGGAGAAGTTTCCGGACGGGTATTGCGGAAGTTTGACGCTCGACTGCAACGCCATTGAAGACTGCGAAGATTACGGAGACCTCGTCCCGTACAATTCTGTGGTAGAACAGGTGGTGTCTACGCATACAGCCGTTACTATTGCCGCTGACCTTGAGGGCCTTTCAGAAAAAACGGGGCGCGAGGGAGAACCGCTTGCCGGTGTGTGCACAGACGATCCGTGCAACCTTGCGGCGGAAGGAAAACGCTGTGGCGTGCGCGTGACAGGGAATGATGTTTCGTGCGTCACAAATCCCTGAGAGGGACCGGCTCTTGCCAGAAAGAAAATTGTTTGTTATCGTTGCGGGCGATTTTCGTTTGCCTTTTGTTTTCCTTGTTACATGGCCCAAGAGTATCTGCGCGTCCGTGGCGCGCGTGTGCACAATCTCAAAAATGTTTCCGTGGATATTCCCAAAAAGACGCTTACGGTTCTTACGGGCTTGTCGGGGTCGGGGAAGTCATCTCTTGCGTTTGATACGATCCACGCGGAGGGCCAGCGCCGCTATATGGAGTCGCTCTCCAGCTATGCGCGCCAGTTTTTAGAAATGCAGGATCGGCCGGACGTAGACGAGATCACGGGTCTTTCGCCCACGGTAGCGATTGACCAGAAGTCATCTTCGCACAACCCGCGTTCCACGGTGGGGACCGTGACCGAGATCTATGATTATTTGCGCGTGCTCTTTGCGCGTGCAGGCGAATCGTTCTGTCCTGTCTGCCGTGTACCGGTGGAAGAGCAGACTCTTGCGGCCATGGCGGTGCGTACGCAGTCCTTGCTTGGCACGCACGAGGTTCTCGTGCTGGCTCCACTCGTGCGCTCGATGCCCGGCGAACACAAACAGGTGCTTGTGGCGGCGCAAGCGGCAGGATTTGCACAAGCGCGCTATGACGGGTTTTTGACGGATCTCGATGAACTTGTTGCCATTCGTAAAGACAAAAAGAAGCCGCACACCATCGAAGCTGTTGTCGCCGTGTTTTCTCCGGAAGACGTCCCTGCGCCGGAGCGTGTTCGCGATGTTCTGAAGCGCGCTCTGGAGTACGGCAATGGCCTTGTTCTTCTTGTTGATAACGAAACGGGGGATGAAACTCTCTTATCGCAAGCGCTTGCCTGCCCTTCGTGTGGACTCAATCTCCCGAAACCCGAGCCGCGTCTTTTCAGTTTTAATTCGCCCTCTGGTGCATGCGCCTCGTGCATGGGGCTTGGTATTAAGTTAGTTCTTGAGGAAGATCTTGTTATTCCCAACCGTCGTCTTACCTTTGCCGAAGGGGCGATCAAACCCTGGACACGCATTGCGGGAAATCAAACGAGCCATGTGCGTTTATTGGAACAGGTCGGGGAGCGGCACGGGTTTTCTACGCACATGCCGGTCGTGAAAATTCCTCGCAAGACGATGGAGCTTGTCTGGAGAGGGACCGGAGAGGAAACCTATAATTTGGACGGAGCGTCGGTCACCTTTCCCGGTATTTTAGTGCAGCTTGAAGAAAAGTATCGGACCACCGAATCAGATTATGTGCGCCACGAGCTTGAAAGTTACATGCGCACGATGATCTGTGGCGCCTGTGACGGCAAGCGCTTGAAGCCCGAAATGCTTGCCGTGCGTGTACTTGGGTATTCTATCGGGGACCTTGTTGGACTCCCTCTAGAGGACCTCAAGCTGTTTTTTGAAAAGCCGTCTGCTCTGGCGGGAGCTTCCCCTTCAGCAAAAGTTTTTTCGAAAGACCAAAAGCAGATTTTTGAAACTGTGCAGAAAGATGTACTCGAACGTTTGCGCCACATGAACCAAGTGGGTCTGGGCTATCTTACGCTCGATCGTTCGGCGATTTCCCTTTCGGGCGGAGAGTCTCAACGCATGCGGCTAGCGACCCAGCTCTCGGCGTCGCTTTCCGGGATCATTTATATTTTGGACGAGCCGTCTATCGGGCTCCACCCTCGTGATAACGATGCGCTCATAGAGACGATGAAGACGCTACGCGATGCAGGGAACACTGTTCTGGTCGTGGAGCATGATGCGGCCATGATGCGTGCGGCAGATCATATTATTGATGTGGGTCCCGGTGCCGGAGAATACGGCGGCGAGATTGTCGCGAAAGGAACGTCGGCAGAGATTAAACGCAAGAAAGAATCGCTGACCGGCCAATATCTTGCGGGAAAAAAGACCGTCGGATTCCCCAAGCGCTATCGAGCAGGAAATCGTAAAAAAATTACCATCGAAGGCGCCACGGCGCACAACCTTCAAAATATTACCGTTTCGATTCCGCTTGGCACGCTCACGTGCGTCACGGGGGTTTCCGGTTCCGGAAAGTCCACGCTTATTTTAGATATTCTCGGCAACGCTCTTTCGCAGAAGTTCTATCGAGCAAAGGAAGAACCGGGAGAGCATAAGGCGCTTCGCGGCGTTGAACACATTGATAAGGTTGTTATGGTAGATCAATCTCCCATTGGACGCACGCCGCGCTCGAATCCCGCAACGTATACGACCGTGTTTACCGCGATTCGTGACTTGTTCACGGAAGTGCCGGAAGCAAAAATCCGCAATTTTGATGCAGGGAAGTTCAGTTTTAACGTGAAAGGAGGCGGGCGGTGCGAGGCCTGCGGAGGAGACGGCATGCGCCGCATCGAAATGCAATTCATGCCGGACGTCTATGTGGAGTGTACAGAGTGTCACGGGCGCCGATATAACGAAGAGGCGCTTGAGATTCACTACAAGCAGAAAAATATTGCAGACGTTCTGGACATGACGGTGGAGGAGGCGCGGCGATTCTTTGCCGACAAAGAGGCCATTTTTGAAAAACTTGATGTGCTGCACCGTGTGGGACTTGGGTACTTGAAGCTGGGACAACCGGCTACGACCCTATCGGGCGGGGAGGCGCAGCGCGTTAAGCTCTCTACGGAACTTTCCCGCCGGGCCACGGGGCGCACGCTCTATATTTTAGACGAGCCGACGACAGGACTGCACTTCGAGGACATCAAACGTCTGCTGGGCATCCTTCACATGCTGGTGGAGAAGGGGAACACCGTGCTTCTTATTGAACACAACTTGGACGTGATCGCTTCTTCTGACTGGGTGGTCGATATGGGGCCCGAAGGGGGGGCAAAAGGGGGGGAAATTATTGCTACCGGAACACCGAGAGACGTGGCGAAGATGCGGGAGAGCAAGACGGGACAATATCTCAAAGAGCTTTTCTCAAAGAAGCGGAAAAATAGCTAAGGATAGCTATTTTTTCTTTAGGCTTCTATAGTAGCCATTGACAAAAAGCCCTAATTTTGCTATTTTCCCCTCTTATGAAAAAGACATTTCTCGCCGTTATTCTTGTGGCCATCTTGCTGCCCGCGGGCATTGGTCGTGCAGATAACCCCACTTGGCAGGTTTTAACTGCCACGGATGTATGGGATCGTGGAACACACCGCGTGGAGCGTTTGGATCTCCCGCGCATTGTGGAAGGTCCCCTCAACTTGGGTGACAATGTGGTTGTACAGACTGTTGCTTCCAGTTGTGTGAGTGCTGCCTGCGATGAACGCGATGCCTATATTCTTCGCAACGGCTCGGCCATCCGCGTGCCTAACGTGCCCAAGAGCGCGCTTTCGCTTGCAGAGTTTAATGCGAACGGCGGGCGTGTTGTGTGGGCGGTGCCGGTGCCTTCGGACACGGGTCGTTGGGATGTGATTGAACTGGATCTTGCCAGCGGACAAAAAGTAAAAATCGCCGGGAACTTTTTCCTCGGCAATGTGGAAACCATGAAAGTTCGTGTGGCGGACGGAGAGATTTTCCTGAATCCTACGTTCATTTCTGGCGGAAATACCTTCAAGAACGCTGGGGTGTTCCGCTATGATCGTGCGCGCGGCGATGTGGTGAATGTTACACAGCGCTTCAACGCTCAGCACGAGGAACTTCTCGACGTGGATCTTGCCAACAACCGTATTCTCACGAAGATGTCGTTTGCCTCTGGGGAGAAACAACTTTGGCTTACCAAAATCACCTCGGAATATTTGAATGGCGAAGCCAACCGTATCATCGGCACATGGACGCCGGCGCATGAGGACCTTGTAGGCGGACACTTCCGTCCAGATGGTTCGGTCGAATACTTCCGCATGTACACGCGCAGCCTTTCTTCGACGAACGGGGTCGTGGATACATTCCAGACAACGGCGCTTGGCGAGCAGATGTCGTGGTACCGTCCGGCAAGCGATGCCGTCACTATTTCTGGTGACAACATGGTGTGGATCAACAATGATAATGAGCTTACCGTTTCCAATGAACAGTTCGGCACGATCCGTGTGGGCACTATTGGTCCGCGCGCGCCGCGTGTCGTTGGGACAGATGTGTACTTTGCCACGCCCGAGGGCATGGGAATGGTCTATCGTCTCAAAGATGGAGTGAGCACGCTTCTTGATTACATGCCGACGGATCGCTTCAAAGTGGCGATGGTGGGTGTGGACGAGGCGGGAACAGTTCGTTTTGGCTCTACAAAGAACCCCGACGAGTCCATTTCGATGGGCGTGGGAACGGATGCGGCCCTTTCTGATGAGCGCCATGTCTATTGGCGCGGCGTGGACGGAGCGATCTACGAAGCAACGCTCTCGACAGATCCAGGCGTAAGCACAACGGGAAAGATGGAGGCCGTGAAAGTGGAGAACAATCCGACGGTGTTTCTGACCGATGGCGTGAATCGCTGGACCTTCACGAATGAGGATGTCTATCGTACGTGGTTTGACTCTATGGACACGGTAAAGACGATCTCTGCGACACGACTTGCATACTTGCGTGATCGCGGCACGGCACAATTTGCGCCGGGCACAAAAGTAAAAGCAAAAGATGACGCGCGTCTGTATGTGGTCGGCCGGGACAATAAGGCCCACTGGATCGTGAACGAGACGGTTGCCGATGCCGTGTTTGGATCCTCGTGGAACAAGGACGTCAAAGAAATTGATACCGCGGCGATGGTTTCCTACCAACAGGGCCGCACCATTGATGACGCTCTCGATATTGACCTGATCTAAAAACGGAAAAAGAAAAAAGGGCCTTAGAGGCTCTTTTTTCGTTCACGCAAGGCGCGCTTGAGACGAGAAGTCGGGCGTCCTTCCTTAAGGCGCGGACGCAGGAAGGAAAGTTTTGCGCGCCGGACCTTCATGGTTTTGAGTATCTCGACTTTTTCTATTGTAGGAACCGCAAGGGGGTAAATTTTCTCCACCCCATACCCTTTGCTGACTTTACGCACTGTCATGGTGCGACCGATACCGGATCCGCCAAGTGCGACGACGGTCCCTTCAAACACCTGGACACGGACACGCTCTTCGCCGGAGGGAGTGACGTCTTTGATTTTTTCGTGCACGCGGATAATCATGCCGGGGCGCAGATCGCGGTGCAAACGATCACGCTTCACTTCTTCCACGACTACGGGCTCGGCCGGTGTCTCTTCCTCTTGGGCTTCCGTCGGCGCCTGAACGGGGGTCTCAACCTCCGTCTGTGGGTCTTGTCCTTCGTCTGTCATAGACAGAAAATTTACGAGAGGATCACGTTCCGTTCCTGCGGCGGATCAGTGATCGTCGGTTATAAAGTGCGAGGAGTGTAAGAAATCAGCCGCGAATTGTCAACCAGCCGCGCCAATTTTTCGGCCAACCCTGCAAGAGGGTAAGGGCGAGAGGCGCGCCCCAATTTGCCCACCGTTCCACGAAATCCCACACCGGCTCGCCCACGATGGGGCGCAAAAGCGCCGTCCAGAATCCCCAGGCGGCTGCCCAGAGGAGGGCCAGACGGATGGGATAGAAGAGAACCAGGATGGCAATAAGGACGTCCAGAGCGCCCACATAGGTGACGATCTGTGCTGACGTCTCGATACTCGTACCGAGGATTTGAGACACCCAGCCGTTCCATGCCTCTTTACCCAGAAGGCCGAACATGCCATGACCCAGGAATTCTCCCGCCACGGCGACACGCAGAATCCACTCAAGGAGAGATGGTTTCATAAAAAAATTGGATATACTATAGTACGACTCATTCGCAGGCCCGTAGCTCAGCGGTAGAGCATCGAGCTTATACCTCGACGGTCGCTGGTTCGATCCCAGCCGGGCCTACCAAGATGCCCTGAAATCTACTCTGCATGAACAGAAAAATCAATCTCCAGATTCTGTATGAAGATGCCGATATTGTTGTCGTGAACAAGCCGGCCGGTCTTTTAGTCCACCGCATACACGAGGATGACACAATGCCAAACGTTGCGGATCTGCTAGCGGAGAAGTTTCCTTCCCTGCGTACGGTGGGGGACCGGCCGGATCTCCGTCCGGGTATTGTGCACCGACTTGATAAAGAGGCCTCCGGGATTCTTGTCGTTGCAAAAACACAAGCGGCCTTCACGCATCTCAAAGAGCAATTTAAAACACGAACGGTGGAAAAATTTTACAACGTGCTGGTGTATGGGAAGGTTTCCAAAGATGTAGGAGATATTCATTTCCGCCTGTCGCGATCCAAAAAGACGGGACGCATGGCAGCTCTTCCCAAAGATGCTTCTCTGGGGCGCGAAGCGCATACGGAGTATGAGGTCATGGCACGGTATGCCACGGCAACACTTCTACGCATCCAGATTCATACAGGCCGCACGCATCAAATTCGCTCGCACATGCTGGCTCTTGGACACCCGGTTGTGGGCGACAAACTGTACCGACGCGGACATATGCGGCATATTCGCCCCATAGAAACAGACCATCTTTTTCTCCATGCAGAAGAACTCTCCATCGACCTTCCCTCTGGTTTGCGCAAAACATTCCATGCGGAACTCCCCAAAGAACTTGAGGCCATTTTGCAATCTCTCCACAAAGTATGAAAGGCACCCTCTTTGTGTTGACAGGACCATCTGGAGTGGGGAAAACGAGCGTGGCTCGCGAGCTTTTGGCTCGCGAAGAGCGTCTGCGCCGAGTGATTACATACACGACGCGCAGCTCTCGCCCGGGAGAAGTGGACGGGAGGGACTATCACTTTGTTTCACGATCTGAATTTGAGCGTATGGTTGCAGTGGGCGAGATGCTTGAATGGGCGGACGTCTATGGGCATTTATACGGGCAAACGATTGCCGACGTGGAGCGAACATTAGGAGAAGGTCATGACGTGCTGTTGGTGCTTGATCCGCAAGGAGCGAAGACGATTATGGAGAGCGGGCGGGGAGCCGTGTCATTTTTTCTTGATGCGCCAGATGAAGAAATCTTGGGGCGACTCAAGGGACGAGAGACGGATACCGAAGAGGTAATCGAGCGGCGTGCGCGCGCTCTGGCGTTTGATCGCTCCCACGCATCGTTTTGCTCGCATCGCATCCAAAACACGGAGGGCAAGATGGCAGAAGCGGTCGAAGCCATCTCTGGAATCATGTATAATGACCGTGCGTTATGATCTACATGTCCATCGGTGTCGCCATTACGATATTTGCCACGATCTTTTTAGTCTATGGCGTGAAGCATCATGATCGGGAAGTGTTGATGGGTTCCATTCCTGTTCTTGCCGTTGGGATTTTCGTGGTCATTCTCTCCTACGTGGTGTTCCGGTCACAGCTATGACAAGTGACCTTTCGTATCTTCTCATCCTTGCCGTGCTGTGGTTTTTGTTCTATTGGGTGCTTGGCGGGGCGTTTTTTGCCGTCATGTCCGTCTTTCGGCTTGGACGTTTAAAGAAGGCGCGGTTCTCGTGCCTCTTTACGCTTTTTACTGCAGCCTCGGCATTCGGCGCCGCGTATTTCGGTCTCCGATGGGCCAACGAATCCTCGCGTGAATGCATTTCCCTCGCTCAATCAAACCTCGAAGGATTTGTGGGATTCTTCGGGTGCAGTCTTGTCTCACTTACCATGAGTTTTCTGGCTGGTGCGCTTGCCGTCATCGTACTTGGGTGGCTTGCCATGGGACTTTCGTCACTCAAGATTCTTTTGCCAGGAGTTGATGAAGAGAAGGAATAGGTCTCCCATCAAGCTCCGCACTTCGCACCGTATCGAGCAGACGGCGGAATTCCGGGCCGGGGGAAAACCCTTGTGCCAGGAGATCATCACCTGTGAGGATAGGAGGCAGAGCAGAAGCGCGGAAAACAGAAAGGAGCCGCTCGGCCGCGCGAGCGTTTTTTGTTTCTTGAAGAAAGGGGACGAGGAGGGCGCGATGGGGGAGGAATGTGCGTTCGATCTCGGCGGAAGAAAATTTCTGCAGGCCGTGTTGATGGACAAGAAGAGCGACACGAATCGCTTTTCGGTTGACGGCGAGGCGCCAGTGTTTCAACCACGCGTCATAGCGGGGAGGATCGGTGTCCTTTCCGCAGAGGGCAAAGATGAGCGTAGGGTCCGTGACAGAGGTTTTAGGTACTGCCAGAGGAAGGCCGTCCCAGAGGACTTTATTCACGTGAGCGAAGGTTAGTAGTTCGTAGGCGCGCGGAGGGTCTGCGACAAACATCCGGAGCAATTCTTGCCCGACCATCTGGTGCGCGACAAGGGGACGGCCGTGGGAGTCGGTGTGGGCCAAGCGTGGAGCGAGCGTCTCGATAGCGTGCCACGTTTTGGGTTCGATGGTTGCAGAAAGCGCGCAAGCAAAGCGGATGGCGCGCAGGATACGCGTGGAATCTTCCTTGAGTCGTGCGAGGGGGTCGCCTACGGCACGAATGATGCGTGCCTTGAGGTCTTGTTCCCCGCCGCACGGGTCAATCAATGTCTCGGTACGCCATTCCCATGCCATCGCGTTGACGGTAAAGTCACGTCTACGCAGATCTTCCTCAATGGGAAGGAACGGATCGCTTTGCACGGAAAAATTTTTGTAGCCGCCGTCTTGTTGTGTGGAGATTTCTGTGCGCGGCAGGGCGATTTCTATTTTCGGATTACGCGGGTTGGCGTAGGGAATGAACCCGAACACGCCAAAACGGGAGCCCTCTAACTTTACGATGCCGTGCGATTGGAGCCACTCCGCGAGATCCTTCATCAAAACGCCGGTGACGACAAGATCGAGGTCGTGAAGGGGGACGCCCCGCAAGGCATCACGTACCGCACCACCTACGACATACACGTTCGCAGAGGGGTAATGTTTGAGAAGCTCATCAACCCACACGAGCGCCGTGAGGTGCTTGAAAGGGAACAGACAGTGATTATTGGGATGTTGTAGGGGCACAATTTTCGAAACGCACTTACCTATTTATGGGAAAAGATTTACGTGCACACTCCTGGGGCTATCATCATTATTTCCATTGGTTTATCACTAGTATCCTCGTTCGGTTATCATTATTATTCCCCATTGGTAGATTTTCATGATTACCTCACACAAGTGCCGATCGGCCCTTGCATGAAGTTTTGCTAACAGTGTTCTTCTACGGTAAATACTCGGATCCACCGTGCGTGACGGGATTTTCGAAAGAGGTCTGTGATGGGTTCTGCGGCGTCAAAAGGGGAAATCCACACGCTTCTTTGTATTGGCATGAATCCGGCAGATTCAAGGAAACCACGCAGAAGCTTTCGGAGAGATCGGTGCGACTCTGGAATATCAAATACCACCATACACATTTTTTCTTCCGGGAGGAGGTCGGCATCGAAGACGCGGAGCCGGAAAATTTCTTGCCACCCCTTTTCTGTAATGGCCACCTCATATTTTTTAGCGGCACGCCGTGTTTTGATAAATCGTAATCGGCGAAGCCGGTCTAATGCTTGCTGTCGAGCCTTTCTTTTTGCCCGGGCATGGGCAATATGTAGTCCGTCGTAACCGTAGTAGTTGAGTGTGCGCCGCCCTTGTCGGCTCATCAACAAAAAGTAAGCTTCTCCCAAGTGAGAGAGTTCAGAAAGTATTCGTGCGGTCTCCGACCGATCTTTCAGGTGATAGAGCCGTGAGAGCATATTTGCGTAGATTCGATCGAACCTCACACAAGGGCCGATCGGCCCTTGTGTGAGGTTCGAATACAATTGAAGAAACTATATCAGGTATTCCTTCACGTGTTGAGCAGAGACCGAAACATCTTCACGTGTTGAGCAGAGACCAAAACATCTTTACGTGTTGAGCAGAAACACAAAATCCTGCTTGAGCAAAAATAAAAAACACCCCGCTTGGACGGAGAATCCTTTACCTCTCGACTTCATGCACTCGACAAACGTACAGACTTTACTCAATCTATTCGACGAGCTTTGCTTCTCGCGGTCGAAGAACATGACCCATCGACGAGCTCAGGGTCATACTGAGTTTATCGAAGCATGAGCGAGCAAAGCGAGTCGAATGGTGGGCGGCACAAGAGTCGAACTTGTGACCTTCACAATGTCAATGTGACGCTCTAACCAACTGAGCTAGCCGCCCCTTTATATTTTTCAAACGAACGCGCCGATCGTACCAGCACGATTGACGATTGTAAAGATTTCCCCTAAAGTCGCAAAACCGGCCTTTCACAACTACTTCGGTCCTTGCGACCGAACAGATGAGGAGAATCCCGATGCCTTTTGCTCGATCTTTGGTGTGCGTGCTTGCCCTTGTTCTCTCCGCCTGCCAGAAGCCCGTAGACGGTGACGGTGACGGAGCAGATGCCTGCCAGTCGTTCGTGGGAGGGTTCGCCCTGCGTCCCATCCCGCCCTGCGACTGGAACGATGCAGCGCCGACGATCTATCCCGGCGCGCCGGAGCTTTGCGACGGGCTCGACAACGACGGCAACGGCCGGCTCGATGAGCTGTTCGATGTTGATGCGGACGGGCAGACCATGTGTGCCGGTGACTGCAACGATGCCGACGTGACGATCTACGACGATGCGCCCGAGGTCTGCGACGGGCTCGACAACGATTGCAACGAGCTGACCCCAGCGGACGAGACGGACGGCGATGGTGACGACGCGCTTGCCTGCGGCGATTGCGACGACGCCGACGCGACGCGATATCCGGGCGCCGCCGAACTCTGCGACCGTCTGGACAACGACTGCGACGGGACGACGCCTTCTGATGAACTTGATGGCGACAGCGATGGCGCCACCCTCTGCGAGGGGGACTGTGACGACGGCAATGCTGGGCTCAACACGATCGATGCCGACACGGACGGGCAGACCACGTGTGCCGGTGACTGTGACGACGGCAGTGCCTTGCGTAAGCTGGGCAACCTTGAAGTCTGCGACGGTGTGGACAACGACTGCAACGGGACGGTGGATCCTCTTGAAGCAGATTTCGACGCCGATGGCGCCCGCGCCTGCGTTGACTGCGACGACGCCAACCCCAACCGGTACCCCGGTAATGAGGAAACCTGTGGCGGAGCGGACGAGGATTGCGACGGCGTGCCGTCGGACAACGAAACGGACAACGACCAGGACGGCTTCACGGAGTG
The DNA here is from genome assembly GCA_016187485.1 of Candidatus Uhrbacteria bacterium. NCBI lineage: Bacteria > Candidatus Uhriibacteriota > Candidatus Uhrbacteria bacterium. Next base: position 86,588 of record JACPJO010000002.1, read on the forward strand.
CGACCTCGATTGCGACGATACCAACCCGGCGGCTCATCCGGGCGGCACCGACATCATTGGCAACGCTGTGGACGAGGACTGCAACGGCCTTGTTCTCCTTTCGGAGCATCTCGATGCCGATGGAGATGGGTACTGCAGCAACGCCACTGTTTGCAGCAACGGATTTAGTCCCGGTGACTGTGACGACGGCAACGCGGACCGCTATCCTGGCAATGCCGAAGTCTGCGACAGTGTAGACAACGACTGCGATGGAAGCGCTAACGCAGACGAAGTGGACACCGACGCGGACGGCTGGCTTGCGTGTGAAGAGTGCGACGACTCTACGGCCGACTTCAACCTCGATGATCTCGATCTGGACGGTCAGGATACGTGCTCTGGCGACTGCGCCGACACCGACGCCGATCGCTTCACTAGCAACGCCGAAGTCTGCGATGGTGTAGACAACGACTGCCTGGATGGAGTCCCTGCCGACGAAGTGGACACCGACGCGGACGGCTGGCTTGCCTGCGAGGAGTGCGACGACGCAAGCGCCGTCCGCTTCCCGGGTAATCCCGAGATCTGCGACGGCGTGGACAACGACTGCGACACTCTTGTGGATGTCGGAGATCCTGACACGAACCTTGATAATGACGGGTTTTCCGCCTGTGCCGGGGACTGCGACGACCTCAATCCGTTCGTACGTCCCAATGCCACAGAAACGTGCAACGGCATCAACGACGACTGTGATGCGTTCACGGATGAGGGCTTCGATCAGGATGCGGACGGGTGGACGTCCTGTGGCGGGGACTGCGATCCGTCCGACCCCGCCTTCAATCCGGATGCTCCGGAAATCTGCGACGGGGAGGACAACGACTGCGACGGTCTGGCGGGAGTTGAGGAAGTTGATGGTGATAATGATGGACAGATGGTCTGCGATGGGGACTGTAACGACGCGAACACGGCCATCAGCCCTACTCATGCGGAAGTCTGCGGGGACCTCCTCGACAACAACTGCAACGATCTCGTGGACTTCGAGGACACGAATACCTGCTACGCTGGCTGTGTGCCCAACATGACGGCATCCAACGCCATCACCAACTTTGCCTTCGAGACCAACGTGGATGGGTGGTTTGAGGTGACGACGGGAGGGCCAACGGAAGATGCCGAGCCCCCGTACTGGGACCCCACGTGGGGGTTCAACAGCAGCCGGTCGCTTAGTGTGTGGAATCCGGTCGCTGGAGCTATCGAAGACGAAGCTATTGGGGTGGACTTCACTCTTCCCACGGGTCAGATGATGCTCGCCTTTGGCGCGAACATTACGGGAACGGGCGATGCAAATCTCCCCATCCACGTGGCGATTGCTTCTGCAGGCGACTACTCGGTGAATGGCGGAATCAATCCTCTTTCCCCCATTTCCCTCGAGATTGAGGCAGGTTGGCAGGCCTACGCCTTCTGCTTCGTGGCCACGCCAGTGCCAGACAGCGAACGCACGCTCATCATCTGGTTTGGGAGCCTGCCGGACACGGCCGGTCTCTCGCTCGATGCGGTCGTAGCGTACCCCGCCCCCTGACTCGCATCTGCGTGATCGTTCTTCTCTACTCAACCGGCTTCCCCGGTTGTTTCGTTTTCTATCTCAATAATGGTCACGGGAACATCATTCCAGTTGAATTGGGCTTTGAATGTTGCGTTTTCGTTACCCCCCACCCACACACGCCAATTCATAGTCGGAAGCAATCTGGCACATTCATCTGATTTCCCTGGCGTTGTATCGAAGAAAAGGAGGATTTCATTCTTATCTTCACTTACTTTTGATGTCACATGTCGATCAATGCACGTGCCATCGATAGGGATAGAACCTTCCAGATAATGTTGCTTCTTATCAGCTTGCCACAAATGCTTCAATATAATCTCACTTGGGTGGTACAACGACTGGTAGTTCTCTGGGGCCGGGGGAGGGAAGGGGGCCTTTTGGGCTGGTTTCGGTTCGGGCTTCCAGATAGTGAAGTTGAATATGATGATCAAAACAGCAAGACAAATAAGGATGAGGCGGAAAATTACTTGGGGCGTTGGTCGTGTCATATTGAGAAAGAGTGTATTACAGGAAGACACATGTGGCAAAACAAAAACCTGTTTTCCACAGATTTCCACAGTCGAAACTCACGTGTTTTTTAGGGTCGTGCTATACTCCCTCCATACAACATAGGTACCTATGCATCTAACGAATGCAGTCTATTCAGTGTATTTTACGTCGTAAGTCGATACGGCGGCCTTTTGTTAAGTAATTTTAAAATCGAAGTCGCTCATATACGCGTATAGCGAGTTCGAGAACATGTGAATTATGAGTCAATACGTTAAATCAGTACTTTACGGGAAGGGAGGATGGCTGGCGCTTACGACGGTTACGGCCGTCGTGCTTGCCGCCACGGTGTCCCTTGTGACCCAGACGACGCTGTTTTCAAGAGCGGCGATCTCTGGCCTCACGGTGGATCCGCTTATTACGACAGCGAACCGCGGTATCGTGGCAAGTTCACTGCAAGTTCCGGTGGTCGGGATTGATGTAGTTGGAAGCGCGGGAGAGTCTATTGATTACGTAGATGTCTCTGTTGATGATGCAGGCGGTGGCGAGTTTACCTACGCTACTGATCTTGCTGCTCTGGCTTCTGGTGTGAATGAGGCCTCAGGTGTTGCGCTCTATGTTGACGACGGAAGCTCATCTGGCCAGTTTGATTCCACAGATAGCATTGTGAGTTCATCTGCACTGGAAGACAACGGCGCTGGTGAAGTGCGTGTAAACGTCACCGCATCGCTCCCCGCGAATGACACGGGGGCAAACAGCGGCGATGACTTTTATATTGTCATTCGATCTGGTGCCGATGACGCTGACACGGATGCCGGGGATGACTTTGATGTCAAAGTAGACAACGGTGACCTCGTGTTTAGCGACGCAAGCACGAATGGTGCAGAGGTTGCAGACACAACGAACCTTATCTTTGACCCGACGGCTCCGACTGTCTCAAGCCGAACGACTGTTGATGCCGATGATGATGGATTTATCGATGCGGTGGATGTCGTGTTTACAGATGCGCAGTCGAGCGGGTTGAATGATGATTTCTCCGGTTTGACGATTGACGTTGCTGGTTACTCCGGCGAGTCAGTCGGGACGGGGAGTACGTCGGGTGACCTTACTATTCGTGTAACAGTGACAGAGCAAACATCCCCAAACTTCGATACGGATGCGATCCCGACTGTACAAGTGACGGCAAACACGACACTTTCAGATCTCACTGTTGGCCGCGTCCGTGAAACGACATCAAGTAGCATTACTACATCAAACGGAAACTTACACGCGACAGGCGCCGCAGTAGCTTCAACAGATGGGGCTGCGCCTGCCATTGTGGGTGTCGCGACAGATGATACGGATGGCAACGGCACGGTGGATCGGGTGACGCTAACATTCTCCGAGCCCATTGATACCGTTGACTCTGGTGGTGCTGTAGACGGGTTTAATGCGTTGGAGGGTCTGGAAAATAGTTGTGCGATTGCCAACCAAGATCTTAGCGCTAGCGACGATACAGAGTCCATGGATATTACAGTGTCTAGCTGTACTGCGGGCGATACAGCCATCACCACAACGATTAACTATGAACAGGATGGCGCTTCGACGATCTTTGATAATGCTGCAAGTCCAATTGAAATGGAGGATGAAGAGACGACAACGAATGAACGTGATAACGCTCCGCCGGCCATCCTTAGTTCAACCACGGACGATACGGATGGCGATGGTACCGTAAATCGCGTCACGCTCGCCTTCTCCGAGACCGTTGATATTGCTGATGGGAACGCGGGAGACGGCTTTAATGGTCTTGAGGGACTCGAGAATAGCTGTACGATTGCCAACCAAGACTTGGCTTCCAACAGTGTATCCTCCATCGCCATTACCGTTTCCGGCTGTACAGCTAGCGATACCTCTATTACCACAACGATCAATTACGAACAGGATGGTACGAACACTATTCTTGATGAGTCTGCGTCTGCAAACGAGATGGATGATGAGGAAGCATCTGGTTCAGAGGTTGACGGTGCCCCGCCTGCGATTCTTTCTATCACGACCGATGACACCTCCGGAGACGGTACAGTGGATCAACTGACCGTGGCCTACTCGGAACAGGTGGATATTGTGGACACCAACGCTGGTGCAGACGGTTTCCCTGGTTTTGACGGCGTTACGGACTCCTGTGCCATCAGCAACCAAGATGAAACGGCAAGCAATGTTACGTCTTCAGTACTTACGGTAGGAAGCTGTACGGCGAGCGATACGTCCATATTAGTAGAACTTTCGTACAACTCCGGCGACGCCAACACAAGCATTATTGATAATGCCTCCGTTGAGATGGATGATAACGAAACGGTAGCGACCGGTACCGATGGTGCTCCCCCAGCCATTCTTTCCATCACCACAGATGACACCTCCGGAGACGGTACAGTGGATCAACTTACCGTGGCCTACTCCGAACAAGTTGATATTGTGGATACAGGAACAGGCACAGACGGCTTTGGCGGCTTCGATGGCCTCACGGACTCCTGTGCCATCAGCAACCAAGATGAGACGGCGAGTAATACGACATCTTCGGTTCTCACTGTTGCAAGCTGTACGGCGAGCGACACGTCCATCCTCGTAGAGCTTGCCTACAATGCAGGCGATGCAACAACAAGCATTATCGACAATGCTTCCGTGCAGATGGATGATGATGAGACGATCGCTACAGGTATTGATGGGGCTCCGCCGGCGATTCTCTCGTCGACCTCTGATGACACGAATGGGAACGGCAACGTGGACCAGATTATTCTGGTGTACTCCGAGCAAGTAGACATCACAGATGGTGCCGCCGGGGATGCGTTTCCAGGTGTCACGTTCTCGGACAGCTGTGTTGCGGCCAATGCAGATTATGCGGCAAATAACGCCACAAGCAGCACGATTACTGTTTCCAGCTGTACATCAAACGACACATCTATCACGGTTGATCCCACCTATGCGGCCGCCTCTGGGCAGATCCAAGACAACGCAGCAACTCCGGTGGAGATGGACAACGGAGAGACAGTGACAGGTATAGATAACGCTCCGCCCGCCTTTATCTCGTCGACCTCCGATGACACGGATGGAAACGGCAACGTGGACCAGATCACCATCGTTTACTCCGAAGCTGTAGACATCACGGATGGTTCTGGTGCCGATGCTTTCCCAGGCGTGACGTTCTCGGACAGCTGTGTGGCGGCTAATGCGGACTATGCGGCGAACAATGCCACAAGTTCGACAATCACTGTTGCAAGCTGTACCTCAAATGATACGTCTATCACTGTTGATCCGACCTATGCCTCGGCGTCTGGCCAGATCCAGGATAATGCCGTCACACCGGTGGAGGCAGACAATGGAGAAACGGTTACGGGTATCGACGGCGCTCCGCCGGCAATCCTCTCTATCACGACCGACGACACTTCCGGAGACGGTACCGTTGATCAGCTCACGGTGGCCTACTCCGAACAAGTAGACATTGTAGACACCAATGCTGCTGCGGACGGTTTCCCAGGCTTTGATGGTCTCACGGATTCCTGTGCCATCAGTAATCAAGACGAAACAGCAAGCAACGTGACATCCTCTGTTCTCACCGTTGCAAGTTGTACAGCGAGCAACACGGCAATCTTGGTTGAGCTCTCTTACAACTCTGGCGATGCCAACACGAGCATTATCGACAATGCTACGGTTGAGATGGACGACAACGAAACAGTGTCAACAGGTCTTGACGGCGCACCGCCGGCGATTCTTACCGCCACGACTGACGACACCAATAGCGACGGAACGGTCGACCAGCTCGAGCTTGTTTTCTCGGAATCCATTGACACCGTTGACAATGGTGGTGCGGGAGACGGGTTTGACGCTTTTGAGGGCCTTCAGAACAGCTGCACAATTTCAAACCAAGACTTGAGTGCCAGCGACGACACAACAACGATGGACCTCACGCTCTCGAACTGTACAGCCAGCAGCACGTCCATCACTTCAACCATTAACTATGAACAGGATGGCGTCTCGACGATTCGAGACAATGCCGTGACGCCTGTTGAAATGGATGATGAAGAAGCGGCAGGATCAGCCGTTGATGGTGCTCCACCAGTAATGCTTGATGCTGATACGCTAGACGGATACACGGCAGGAACAGATGGAGCCATGACGGGGGCCGCGGCAAATGGACGCCTGGATGCTCTTGAGATGCTCTTCTCGGAGAGCATCAGCGATGCCTCGGTTACGCTTGGAAACTTCACGCTCTCAAACGGTGGCACGGTTTCAAGCGGTGACTCTGGAGCTACGGCAAACGATACGCTCTACTACCTCGTCATTGATAACACAACATTCGCGACGGATGGCACACCGACGATTACCTACACGGCAGGAACGCTTGATGATTCTGCTGCACCGTCAAACTTGACGGTCTCGGAAGCAGAAGTGGCAGATGACACAGCCGCGCCGGCCTTCACGGGTGCTGCCTCGGGCGACAACGACGGCGACGGGGATGTGGACCGCTTGGTGCTGACATTCTCTGAAGCCATCAACGTAACAGACGGTGTTGCAGGTGACGGTTTCTCGGACATCGGTCTTACGGCCAGCGAGGGGACAGCCACGATTGGCAACTCTGCCTATGTGGAATCCGGCAACCAACTCACGCTTCTTGTCTCTGGCCTCACAACCACGGAAGGTACGGACGTGACGATCAACCCCACCTATACGGTAAACGGCGCGACGGTTCACCAGATTGTTGGTGAGGGAGACTCCATCGAAGTATTGACGGGGGAGACCATGACGGGAACGGACGCCGCTAAGCCGGTTGCGCTCTCGGCTCAATTCACAGACAACGGAAACAATGGATCCGTTGACCGTGCGGCGATTACCTTCTCTGAATCCGTCGCGGCGGGTACGTATGAGGATGCGGACTGGACGATTACCGCGGGAGATATCGGCATGACGGATGATACGGCTGGCGCAATCTCGACCGTCACGCTCACACTTACCGTCTCTGCGGATACAAACGAAACAGGTGGTACGACTCCGCCAACGGTTGCATACAACCGTGCATCTGGAACAGCGGATTCCATAGTGGATGGATCCGGAAATGTGCTCGAAAATATCTCGTCCCTCACGCTTAGCGATGCCGCCGGACCGGTGGCACTTTCGGGGACATATGAGGATGTTACGAGCGTGGACGGGCAGATTGACCGCCTGGACATCTTACTTACAACAGAGGCCTCCTATACCTGTACCGCGATTGAAGCTGCTGACTGGTCGTTTAACACGGCCGGGACGATAACTCTCGCTTCTGACCCGTCAGGCTCTTGTACTATCAGTACAGCCACTTTGCAGCTACCCTGGGCCGCCGAGCCGAATCTCACCGGTGGAGAGATAGATCCTGTTATCAGTTACACGGACGCAGGAACAGCCAATTCGATTATTGATAGTGCAGGCAATGACATCATTCTTTCGTCCTTCACCGTAACAGACGGAGCTGGACCGGTGATTGTCAGCATGTCTACGATGGATGATGATTCAGATGGGAAAGTGGACATGCTCTCAACGGTATGGACTGAGACGGTGGATGATTCGGATTTCGCCGCAGCTCAAGATTCGATTTCTGGCGGATTGGTACTCTCCGGTTCGCTTGCTACACCGACTTCCGTATCAGATACGGCGGATGACAACACGAACTACGTAGGTATTACCGAGGCGGCAAGCGGAGACACAGATGCCACGGGAACATACACGGCGGGCGCGGCTCTTATCCAAGACTTTGCTGTCGGCAATACTTCTGGAGCCGACTCGCAAGCCGTAACGGACAACGCGCGACCGGCGTTTATCTCGGCAGTGACAGGGGACAACAACAGCGACGGAACCGTGGATCGACTTGTTCTCACATTCTCTGAACCTGTTGATGTCACAGACGGTGGCACAGATAGCTTTGTTACCCTTGCTTCCAGCAGTGGGGTGGTTACGGTGACGGCAGGCTCTTACGCCGCGACGAATACAGAAACCCTTACGCTTACAGTTGGCGTAGACTTCAACGACGCTACGGCGGCAACCATTAGTCCGACGTATGCTGTTGCAGGCACCGGCCAAATTGATGAGACAGCCGCAGGAAACCTGGAGATGGCAAACACGGAAACAGTAACCGGCACGGACGGTGCGGCACCGCAAATTGTAGATGCTTCCTATCGCGATACGGATGCGGATGGTCAGATTGATCGTGTAAGAATTTCGTTCTCTGAGCCGTTGGATGTATCAAGTACCTTCTCCAACTCTAACTTGGCTGTGAATACCGCAGGGGACTTTACGGCTCTGGCATTTGGTGCGAGCTCGACAGACTTGATCTCAAGTGATGGTCTAACATCGATTGATGTGGATGCCACCACGGAAGCAACTGCCGAAGATACGAATAGCGCTACATTCCTTGTAGAAACAACAGGAAGCTATTCGCTTGTAGACAACATTGCTTCACCAAACACAGAGACGTCGGTAACGATTCTTGCTGCCGATATGACGGACGAAGCAGCGCCGATCATTAGCAATGTGGCGTACCAAGATGAGGATCTCGATGGACAAATTGATCAGGCTGTCATCACGTGGACAGAAACCATGGATGCGGGGACCTCAAACTTTGAACCAAGCGATGTGGTTGAGACGGTTGGGGACTTTACGGGGTTGAGCTTTGGCACGGACTCAACGACAGATCAGATTACCTCCAACACAAGTACCGTAACGCTTGATGTGGATGATTTGACGGCAGCCGCAGAATCGACAGCTGTTGATACAAACTCCACAACGTTCACTATCGGATTTGCGGCCAGCACCTTTGTCTTCGCAGATGCGGCAGGCAATACCTATGCCGCTCTCCATACAGTCTCGACAGCCGATGTTGAAGACGATGCCGCGCCGGTGATTGATACGGTGACGATTCGTGAAACCAACAATAACGGTCTTATTGACACTATCGCTATTGGCTGGTCAGAGAACCTAGATACAGATGACGGAGCTGCACCGGTACTGGCCGATCTCGGTACGATTACGTTACCAGACGGGCAAACGGTAACGTCTGCAACGATCAGTGATCCGGCAGGCTCCAGCAATACAGTTACCCTCACCAGTGTTGTTGGTCAGTCAACCATAAACACAGCTGCTGGTTCTACTGCCGTCAATGGCATTACGACTCAATGGACAGATGGAACAAATCAGACAGCCAATCCTGACGATTCCGAATCTGTTGTGGATGATGCGGGCCCGAACATGATTACCGCGAGCACCCAGACGGCAGATACAGACCTTGACGGGATGATTGACCAAATCACCGTAACATTCTCTGAAGATCTTACAGGTTCAGGTGTAGGGACGGCAGATTTCACCGTGGCTTCTCCGAGCTATACCGTTTCTGCTGCAAGTGAGACATCAGCCGGAGTTGTAACCCTTACTCTCACGGAAGCAAGCAGTGCGGATACGGGGAGTACTCCAACCGTGCGTGTCTGTGCTTCAGGGGCTGGATGTATTCGCGATGCCGACGCACTTACCGTTGCAACCCAGGACCATACGGTAACTGCTGTAGACAATGCCGACCCGATTCTCATGAGCGCCAGTCCAGCAAACAGTGGCCAGCTCATCCCTGCCTCTGCGAATTTCACCCTTACCTTCTCGGAAGACTTGGCGGCATCGTCTACCACATCGGGAAATATCACGGCTACAGGAACTGGCTCACCGACCATTACGCTTACGGAGAGCTCCGCTGGTGTGATCACCGTGTCACAGACAAGTGGCAACTTCAGCTCTGGTGCCACGGTAACAGTGACGGTGACGACTGGCGTGGTTGACCCAGCAGGTAACACTTATAACACGGCAGCAACGGTGGCGACGGAGCCATATACGTTCACCACTCTCAACCCGTCCTCTTCGGGTGGCGGGGGAGGTGGTGGAGGCGCTTCGACCGTCACGGTCGTGAGCAACTCGGTGACGGTGACTTCGCCCAACGGCGGACAAACGCTCACGGGTGGCGGCACGCATACGATTACGTGGAGCTCAACGGGATCTCTCAATAACATCAACCTATACTACTCGGTTGACGGGGGCGCCAACTATGGCCTCATTGCGGCTGGCACCGCCAACGACGGCTCCCACACCTGGAGCGTGCCCAACACGGCAACCTCTCAGGCCCGTGTGAAGATCGTCGGCCGTGACGCCGGTGGAGCCACCCTGGCCACCGACACCTCGGACTCCAACTTCATCATTGCGG